>NZ_PHHE01000001.1:3875000-4147500 GCF_002813455.1 Pseudomonas baetica
AACAAGCAGGCGATCATCGCCGTGTTGTTCAGTGAGTACGAAAGCCTCGTCGACAGCTTCCTGCGCCCGCCGCACGGGCGCGCCGCAACGGTCGAAGACAAGCGTTTCTACCTCAAGGAACTGCTGTCGGCGATGTGGCGCTACCGATTTTTGCACCGCGATCTTGAGCATCTGCTCGACAGCGATCAGGAACTGGCCGCCCGTTATCGCCGTTTTTCCCAGCGTTGTGTCATTCAGGGTGCCGCGATCTACGAAGGCTTTGTCGCCGCCGGGATCCTGAAGATGGATCGCGTGCAGATCGAGTCCCTGACCCTCAATGCCTGGATCATCCTGACGTCGTGGGTACGTTTCCTGTGCACCACCCGGGAAAACTCCAATCACCTCAGCGAACAGGCCGTTAAACGCGGCGTGTATCAGGTGTTGGTGCTGGAAGCCGGTTTTGTCACCGATCAGGCACGCGATGAGGTTAATGCGCTGTTTGATGAATTTTATGTACCGCTGGCCCAGGCCCTCGAAGACGTGAAATAAACAGTGCCGTTGATATTCCACAGGAGCTCGTTATGCCGATTGCGCAACTGATCAGCCCGCAGACACTGGACGCCCGCAAGGAACAACCGGGGCTGGTGATTCTCGATTGCCGCTTTGCCCTCGAAGACCCGGATTACGGGCAACGCAGTTACGCCGAAGGGCACATTGCCGGGGCAAGTTTCGCCGATCTTGAGCGTGACCTCAGTGGCAAAGTGATCAAAGGCCAGACTGGTCGCCATCCGCTGCCTGATCCGGCCACGTTGATCGAGCGGCTGCAGGCATGGGGCATCAACGCCGACAGCGACGTGGTTCTGTATGACGACGGCCCTGGTGCCTACGCCGCGCGGGCGTGGTGGCTGCTGGCATGGCTGGGTAAGCGTGACGGCGTGTTCATTGTCGATGGCGGCCTCAAGGCCTGGCACGCCGCCGGGTTGCCACTGAGTCTCGATGCGCCGTCGGTCACTCGGGGTAATTTCAGTGGTGAGCCGGACACGCGCCTGCTGCTCAGTGCCGAGCAGTTGCAGCGGCGCCTCGGCCAGCCGACGCTGACCCTGATCGACGCCCGCGCGCTACCTCGCTTCAAGGGGGAAGTGGAACCGATCGACCCGATTGCCGGGCACATTCCCGGCGCGCAATGTGCGGCGTTTACTGACAACCTCGGGAGTGACGGGCGCTTCCTTCCGGCAGACCAGCTCAAGCAGCGCTTTGCTGCGAAA
This sequence comes from Pseudomonas baetica, assembly GCF_002813455.1. Classification (NCBI taxonomy): domain Bacteria; kingdom Pseudomonadati; phylum Pseudomonadota; class Gammaproteobacteria; order Pseudomonadales; family Pseudomonadaceae; genus Pseudomonas; species Pseudomonas baetica. Next base: position 3,876,245 of record NZ_PHHE01000001.1, read on the forward strand.
CTCGGCGAGCGTTCGCCGGCGGAACTGGTGGCTTATTGCGGCTCGGGGGTGACGGCGTGTCATAACCTGTTTGCGCTGTGTCTGGCGGGTTATCCGTTGGGTTCGCTGTACGCCGGGTCGTGGAGTGAGTGGATCAACGAGCCGTCGCGCGGTATCGCCACCGGCGAATAACCAACACCTGTGGGAGCGAGCCTGCTCGCGAAGGCGTCGGATCAGTCGACATCAATGTTCAATGAACAACCGCTTTCGCGAGCAGGCTCGCTCCCACATTGGTTATTCGTTATCTGAAAGAACCTGTCGGGCACTGCGGTACACGGCGGGCCCGACGCCATAAGCCTGCTTGAACTGCCGGCTCAAATGGCTCTGATCGGCGAAGCCCAGTCGCGTGGCGACTTCCACCGGCAAGCAGCCGTGCTGCAGGAGTGCGCGAGCCTGGGCGATGCGCTGTTGCATCAGCCAGGTGTGCGGTGGCATACCCGTAGCGCGGCGGAACACCCGGGCGAAATGGAACGGAGACAGATTGACCGCCGCCGCCAGTTCTTCCAGTGACGGTGGCGCTGCCAGTTGTGCGTGCAGCAGTTCTTTGCCCAACAGCACCGCGCGGTGTTCCTTGCCGGCTCGTCCGGGCACCGGCACTGCCGCATGGCGCTGCAATAGCCGCAACATCATCTCGCGCCACACCGTTTGCTGTTGCAGCGCGGTGGCCGGGCTTTCGAGCAAATGGTGCAACCGGGAAAACCCGGTGACCAGATCCGCATCGCGATACAACGTGGCGCCGAACGCCGGCAGGTTCGTGGTGGACAGTTCCAGCTCATCCAGCAGCGAAACGATTTGCGCGGTGTCGGGATAAAACGCCCGATACAGCCAGCCATCCTCGGTGCCCTTGTGCCCGGTGTGCAATTCGTCCGGGTTGATCAGCACCAGCGTGCCGCTGCCGGCCAGATGTTCGGCGCCGCGATAGCGATAACGCTGGGCGCCGGCCATGATCATGCCGATCACATAGCCGTCATGTACATGGGGGGCGAAACGATGCTCGATGTAGCGCGCCGACAGCAACTCGACCCCGGCCAGTGGCACGGTTTGCCAGAAACGGATCGACTCGCCCTGATCGCTCATGCGGGCACGCGCGCCAGCCATCGTGGTATGCGACGTTCCAGGTAATAGCCGGGCTGACGAATCGAACCGTCGACAAAGCCGACATGCCCGCCGCGTGCCTGCAATTCGAAGGCGGTTGAAGCCGACAGCTCACTGGCCTGCGGCAGACTGTGCGGGAACACGAAGGGATCGTCTGCGGCCTGAATGATCAGGGTCGGCGTGCGAATCTCGCCGAGAAAGTAGCGGCTTGAAGCGCGGCGGTAGTAATCCTCGGCATCCTCAAATCCGTGCAACGGCGCGGTCACCCGGCCATCGAAATCCCAGAAGGTGCGCATGTTTTCCAGCGAGCCAAGGGCTGCCAGTGCGGCGAGTCCGTCTTCACGCCCGTCATGTTGAAACTGCCGTTGCTTGTTCTTGATGTAGGCGAGCATCTCGCGCATGAAGTGCGCCTGATAGACCTTGGAAAACCCCCGGCCGATGCGGTCGGCGCATTGGTCGAGTCGAAACGGCACCGACACCGCCACCGCGCCGAGTACGCCACTGTCGCTGCCGGTTTCCCCGAGGTGTTTGAGCAGCACGTTGCCGCCCAGGGAGTAGCCCACGGCATACAACGGCGCCAACGGGCGTTTGGCGCGCAGATGCCTGATGGTTTCGGCGAGGTCTTCGCTGGCGCCAGAATGGTAGCTGCGTGGCAACAGATTCGGCTCGCCCGAGCAACCACGCCAGTTCAGCGCGACGCTGGCCCAGCCTTGATCGGCCAACGTTTTCTGGATGCCGGCTACGTAAGGCGAATTGGAGGAACCGGTCAATCCATGCAGTACCAGCACCAACGGCGCATCGGCTGTGTGCGAACCATGCCAGTCGAGGTCAAGAAAATCGCCATCCTCAAGCCACAGGCGTTCGCGTTCACGTTCGATATGTACGGTTTTGCGCCACAGCGGCCCCCACAAGGTTTGCAGGTGCGGATTGCCGAGGCCGAAGGCGGGGTTGAAGTGTTCTGAAGGAGCGGACACGAGGGTTCTCGATGCAGAGCGGCGACCTTGCTGGAAGGGGCGCCGCATATTCAGGCCGGTCGGTTAACCGGCGATCTCTGCCGTACGTTGCCACAGCGCGTAGTAAACCCGGCCGGATTTCTGTTCGCGGTGCAGGCGCCAGTTGCCTGGCAGGCCGAGGGTCGACGGCGCGGTTTCGCTTTCAGTGTAGATCCACGAGTCCGGCGCAAGCCACTGGCGTTCTTCGAGCAAGGTGCACACCGCCGGCAGCAGGTTCTGGTTGAACGGCGGATCGAGGAACACCAGGTCGAACGCAGTCGCGGTCTGGGTTTCCAGGTAGCGCAACGCGTCGGCGGTCTGCACCTGGCCATTGGTGCATCGCAGGGTGCCAAGGTGTTCTTTGAGGCTGGAGACCGCAATATTGCTGGCATCCAGTGCCTGTCCCGTGGCCGCGCCCCGGGACAGCGCTTCGAGGAACAGCGCACCGCTGCCAGCGAACGGGTCGAGCACCTTGGCCCCTTCAACGTACGGCGCTAGCCAGTTGAACAGGGTTTCACGCACGCGATCAGGTGTCGGGCGCAGGCCCGGCGCGTCGGGGAAGCTCAGCTTGCGACTGCGCCATTGGCCGCCAATGATGCGTAACTGGTTCACACCATTGTGGACATTTTGCGCAGGTTTTTTGGGGGATCGAGTTGCCATTAATGCTCCGGAACCCCGAGCGGTTGCTCGGCAGGTTTATCAGATGGGGCCGGTAACGGCTTTTGCGGCACGGTCGGGCCAGCAGTGACGATGACCATTTTGTCCGTGCTCAGGTGTTTGTTCAGGGCGTCGCGGACTTGCTCCACGGTCAGGCTCTGCGACTGCTTCATGAAGTCGTCCAGATAGCTCAACGGCAGATTATAAAAGCCCATGGCACCGAGTTGGCCGACGATGTCGGCGTTGCTCGCGGTGGACAGCGGGAAGCTGCCAGCCAGTTCGCGCTTGGCGTCGTCGAGTTCTTTCTGCGTCGGGCCGGTTTTCAGGTAGTCGGCGAGTACGTCCTGCACCAGTTTCAGGGTGCCTTCGCTCATTTGCGCGCGGGTCTGCAGGTTGATCATGAACGGGCCACGGGCCTGCATCGGGCTGAAACCCGAATACACACCGTAGGTGAGGCCGCGTTTCTCGCGCACTTCGCTCATCAGACGAGTACCGAAACCACCGCCGCCGAGGATCTGGTTGCCCATCGACAGTGCAGCGTAATCCGGGTCGTCACGGTCGATGCCCAGTTGCGCGAGCATCAGGTTGGTCTGCTTCGACGGAAACTCGATATGGCCAGTGCTGGCTTTCGGCTCCTGCGGCTGAGCGATCTTCGCCAGCGCCGGACCCTTCGGCAGGGCGGCGGACACCTGATTGGCAATCGCCTCGGCGTCAGCGCGAGACAAGTCGCCGACCAGCGCGATCACCACATTGCCGGCGGCGTATGCCTTGGCGTGGAACTCACGCAGTTGCGCGAGGGTGATCTTCGGCACGCTTTGCGGATTGCCGTCGCTGGAATGCGCGTACGGGTGATCGCCATACAGACGCTTCATCAGTTCGAGGCTGGCGAGTTTGCCGGGGTTCTGCTTCTGGTATTCGAACCCGGCGAGCATCTGGTTCTTGATGCGCGCGAACGAGTCGGCCGGGAAGGTTGGTTTGCCCACCACTTCCGAGAACAGCTTCAGCGCCGGCTCACGTTGCTCGGCGGCACTCAGGCTACGCAACGAAGCCAGCGCCATGTCCTTGAACGCACCGTTGCCGAAATCTGCACCCAGGCCTTCGAAGCCTTGAGCGATGGCGCCGACGTCCTTGCCAGCAACGCCTTCGTTGAGCATCGCGTTGGTCAGCACTGCCAGGCCCGGCGCGTTGCCGTCCTGACTGCTGCCAGCGGAAAAGATCAGGCGCATGTCGAACATCGGCAGCTCGTGAGCCTCGACGAACAGCACCTTGGCGCCTTCGGCGGTGTTCCAGGTCTGCACATCGAGCTTGCGGCTGGCCGGGGCTTTACCGTCGAGTTCGGCCAGTGATTGCAGCTTTTGGCTGGACTTGGCGTTGTCCAGCGCTTCGCTGGCCTTGCTGTCAGCGCTTGGCGACAGATAGACAGCAGCGGAGCCGATCACGGCGACCGCAATCAGGCCGAGCAAAAACAGGCGTGGGGTTTTGCGCTCACTCATGAGTCGTCTCCAGTGGCAGGACGTGGGCGACGCTGAGACGTTCGCGGGTGAAGTACAGCTTGGCGGCATTCTGGATGTCTTGCGGGGTCACGCTTTCCAGATCGGCGAGTTCGGTGTCCATCAGTTTCCATGACAGACCCACCGTCTCCAATTGGCCGATGGCGGTGGCCTGGCTGGTGATCGAGTCACGTTCGTAGACCAGGCCGGCAATCACCTGGGCCCGCACGCGTTCCAGCTCTTCGGCGGACGGTGCAGTGGTTTTCAACTGGTCCAGCAGTTTCCACAGACCAGCCTCGGCTTGCGCCATGGTCTTTTTCTTCTGGGTGTTCGGCGTAGCCGACAGGGTGAACAGGCTGTCGCCGCGGGTGTAGGCGTCATAGCTCGACGAGCCGCCGGACACCAGCTCTTCGCCGCGCTCCAGTTGCGTCGGGATGCGACCGCTATAACCGCCGTCGAGCAGCGCCGAGATCAGGCGCAGGGCATTGACCGAGCGTTTGTCTTCGGCGGTAGCAATGCTCGGCACGTTGAAACCGAGCATCAGGCTCGGCAGTTGGGTCTGCACATGCAGGGTGATCTGCCGTTCGCCGGGTTCGGCCAGTTCCAGCGGTTGCTTCGCTGGAGGCACATCGCGTTTGGCGATGGGCCCGAAATAACGCTGGGCGAGGGTTTTCACTTCATCCGGGGTGACGTCGCCGACCACCACCAGCGTGGCGTTGTTCGGCACATACCAGGACTGATACCAGTGACGCAGCTCTTCGACCTTCATCCGGTCCAGGTCTGCCATCCAGCCGATGGTCGGCGTGTGGTAGCCGCTGGCCGGGTAGGCCATCGCCTTATAGCGCTCGTAGGCTTTGGACATCGGCTTGTCATCGGTGCGTAGGCGGCGCTCTTCCTTGATGACTTCGATTTCCTTGGCGAACTCGTCGGCCGGCAAGCGCAGATTGGCCATGCGGTCGGCTTCCAGTTCGAAGGCCACGCCCAGGCGATCGCGGGCCAGCACCTGGTAATAAGCGGTGAAGTCGTCGCTGGTGAAGGCGTTCTCGTCGGCACCGAGGTCGCGCAGGATCAGCGAGGCTTCGCCGGGGCCGACTTTTTCGCTGCCCTTGAACATCATGTGCTCAAGCGCGTGGGACAGGCCGGTCTGGCCCGGGGTTTCGTAGCTGGAACCGACCTTGTACCAGACCTGCGATACCACCACCGGCGCGCGATGGTCTTCGCGCACGACGACCTTGAGGCCGTTGTCGAGGGTGAATTCGTGAGTCGGTTGCGGGTCGGCCGCCAGGGCCGAAAGGGGCAGGCAGACTGTGCTGAGCAGCAGGCCTGCAGCGCGGCGGGCTAGAGCATTCATTCGTTTTTTAACCTGTTGGGCTGCCCGCTTGGTCTTAGCGTCGGCGGGCGAGAGGGTGCTAGGATACTGATCCGTTTTACTGGCGGCCACGCCTATCAGGCCTCTGATCGCTCGATAGGTTGTATGGGTTTCCGGCAGAAGCTTTGAGTTTGTCAGCTAAACTCTGCGTTTTCGCCGACGATGCCGTTCCAGTCCTTCGTAATAATCGACCTTTGAGGTGTCCTTGGCGCCTCGACAAAATGTTGCGCGTGAACAAGCTGGATGAAACACAGTCTGTTCTGCATCGAATATTTATTTGCCGGGGCGCCCTTATGGCGCGTCGCTACCGTGAGATAGCCGTCCTCCATGTTTGGTTCCAACGACGACAAGAAGACCCCAGCTGCGGCTGGCGAGAAGAAAAGCCTGTTCGGATGGCTGCGTAAGAAACCGCAGGAACCCGTCGTCGAACAGCCGCCCGCGATTCCTGAACCGGCCCCGGCGCCGGCTCCGGTAATAGAAGAAGAGCCGGCACCGATCGTTCTGCCGATTGCCGAGCCGGTGCTGCAACCGGCGGCCGAGCTTAAGCCTGAGCCGGAAGTGGTTGCCGAGTTGCCACTGACCCCGGTTGCAGAGCCGTGGCTGACCTTACCGGTGGCTGAAGAGCCGGTGGCACTGGTGGAAGAGGCCGCACCCCATGTGACGCCGCCAATTCCTGCGCCTGCCGCGTTTGTTCCCGAGGTCGCTCCGGCGCCGGTGGTTGAACCGGTTGTCGAGCCTGCGCCGGTTGCTCCAGAGCCGGTTGCCCCGGTTTTCGTTGCGCCGGTCGTTCAACAACCTGAGCCAGCACCCGTCGTCGTTGCGCCGGTTGTGCCGGTTGAAGTGCCAGTCGAGACGCCTGTCGAAGCCCCGCGCACCGAGGAAACCAAAGCCGGTTTCTTCGCCCGCCTCAAGCAAGGCCTGTCGAAAACCAGCGCCAGCATCGGCGAGGGCATGGCCAGCCTGTTCCTCGGCCGCAAAACCATCGACGACGACTTGCTCGACGACCTCGAAACCCGTCTGCTGACCGCCGACGTAGGCGTCGAAGCCACCACGCAGATCATCCAGCGCCTGACCCAGAAGGTCGCTCGCAAGGAGCTGGCCGACGCCGACGCGTTGTACAAATCCCTGCAGGCCGAGCTGGCTGCGATGCTCAAACCGGTCGAGCAGCCGCTGAAAATCGTTTCGCAGAACAAACCGTTCGTGATCCTCGTGGTCGGCGTCAACGGCGCCGGCAAGACCACCACCATCGGCAAACTGGCGAAGAAGCTGCAACTGGAAGGCAAGAAAGTCATGCTCGCCGCCGGTGACACCTTCCGCGCCGCCGCTGTGGAGCAATTGCAGGTCTGGGGTGAACGCAACAAGATTCCTGTGATCGCCCAGCACACCGGCGCCGATTCGGCTTCGGTGATCTTCGACGCCGTGCAAGCCGCCAAGGCCCGTGGCATCGACGTGCTGATCGCCGACACCGCCGGTCGTCTGCACACCAAAGACAACCTGATGGAAGAACTGAAAAAGGTTCGCCGGGTAATCGGTAAGCTCGACGCCGACGCGCCGCACGAAGTGCTGCTGGTGCTCGACGCTGGCACCGGCCAGAACGCCATCAACCAGGCCAAGCAATTCAACCAGACCGTCGAACTGACCGGCCTGGCGCTGACCAAGCTCGACGGTACCGCCAAGGGTGGGGTGATTTTCGCCCTGGCCAAGCAGTTCGGTCTGCCGATCCGCTACATCGGCGTCGGTGAAGGCATCGACGATTTGCGTACCTTTGAAGCCGAACCCTTTGTCCAGGCATTGTTTGCCGAGCGGGAGCGTTCATGATTCGTTTCGAACAGGTCGGTAAACGCTACCCGAACGGTCACGTCGGCTTGCATGAGCTGAGCTTTCGAGTCCGTCGTGGCGAGTTCTTGTTTGTCACCGGCCATTCCGGCGCCGGTAAATCCACGCTGTTGCGCCTGTTGCTGGCAATGGAACGTCCGACCAGCGGCAAGCTGCTGCTGGCCGGGCAAGACCTGAGCACCATCAGCAACGCACAGATTCCGTTCCTGCGTCGGCAGATCGGCGTGGTGTTCCAGAATCACCAGTTGCTGTTCGATCGCACGGTGTTCAACAACGTCGCGTTGCCGCTGCAGATTCTCGGGCTGTCCAAGGCCGAGATCGCCAAGCGTGTGGACTCGGCGCTGGAGCGCGTGGCGCTGTCGGATAAAACCGATCTGTACCCGGGCGACCTGTCCACCGGTCAGCAACAACGCGTCGGCATTGCCCGCGCCATCGTTCACCGCCCGGCCTTGCTGCTGGCGGACGAACCGACCGGTAACCTCGACCCGCGCCTGGCGGCCGAGATCATGGGCGTGTTCGAAGACATCAACCGGCTGGGCACCAGCGTGCTGATCGCCAGTCACGACCTGGCACTGATCGCGCGCATGCGTCACCGCATGCTGACCTTGCAACGCGGTCGATTGATCGGCGACGGGGAGGCAGGCGAATGAGTGCGACACGCAGTCCGAAGGTTTCCGAGCGCGTGGCCCCCAAGGCCGCCGATCCGCAACCGGCGAAGAAGAAAAAACATGACGATGATGACGGGCCGGACTTCGCCACGCTGTTCCGCGCCTGGGTCGAAAGCCATCGCGCCAGCCTGCTCGACAGCCTGCGTCGTCTGGGCAAACAGCCAATCGGCAGCTTTTTCACCTGCATGGTGATGGCTGTGGCGCTGAGCCTGCCGATGGGCTTGTCGCTGCTGCTCAACAACGTCGAACGTCTGGGCGGTTCGTGGCAGCGTGCGGCGCAGATTTCGCTGTATCTGCAACTCGATGCCAGCCCAGCGCAGGGCGAGGCGTTGCGCGAGCAGATCAAAGGCATGCCTGGCGTAGCTGATGCCGAATATGTCGGCCGCGATCAGGCGTTGGAAGAGTTCCAGCAGCAGTCCGGCTTGGGCGAAGCCCTGCGCGAGTTGCCGGAAAACCCGTTGCCGGGCGTAGTGCTGGTCACGCCGAACGAAGTTGACAAGTCGACCCTGGAAGCATTAAGACAAAAACTTTCCGAGCTGCCCAAGGTACAACAGGCGCAACTTGATCTAGTCTGGGTCGAGCGTCTGGCTGCCATCCTCAAGCTTGGTGATCGTTTTGTCTTCGGTCTGACGGTGCTGCTGGTTTCTGCATTACTTTTGGTGATAGGCAATACCATTCGTCTTCATATTGAAAACCGCCGCACCGAGATAGAAGTGATTAAACTCGTCGGCGGCACTGACAGCTATGTGCGTCGCCCTTTCCTTTATATGGGCGCGTTGTATGGCTTCGGTGCGGGACTGTTGTCCTGGGGCGTATTGGCGTTCGGCCTGAACTGGCTGAACGATGCGGTGGTTGGACTGGCCGGCTTGTACGGCAGTGATTTCGCGCTGGCCGGAGTGCCAGTTGCCGACGGTCTGTCGCTCTTGCTTGGCGCGGTGCTGTTGGGTTATATCGGTGCATGGATTGCAGTCGCACGTCATCTCAGGGAGCTGGCGCCGAAGTAGAATCTTTTTTGCGCGTGATTGGCCTTGCGGTTTTTTTGGGAACTTGTACTTGAGTTTCCGGTCAATTTTTCGCAGTGCCGAAAGGCGCGAGTTATGTAAGTGGGAGGTTTTTTCGTATGACCAATTCTTTGCAACCTGCGTACGCGTTGGTTCCGGGTGCGAACCTGGAAGCCTATGTGCACACCGTGAACAGCATTCCATTGCTGACCCCGGAGCAGGAGCGTGAACTGGCCGAGAGTCTCTACTATGAGCAGGATTTGGGGGCGGCTCGGCAGATGGTGCTCGCCCACCTGCGTTTTGTCGTACACATTGCCCGTAGCTATTCCGGCTACGGTCTGGCTCAGGCTGACCTGATCCAGGAAGGTAACGTCGGCCTGATGAAGGCTGTAAAGCGCTTCAACCCGGAAATGGGTGTGCGTCTGGTGTCGTTCGCCGTGCACTGGATCAAGGCGGAAATTCACGAGTTCATCCTGCGCAACTGGCGCATTGTGAAAGTCGCGACCACCAAGGCCCAGCGCAAGCTGTTCTTCAACCTGCGCAGCCAGAAGAAACGTCTGGCGTGGCTGAACAACGAAGAAGTCCACCGTGTGGCGGAAAGCCTCGGCGTCGAACCGCGGGAAGTGCGCGAGATGGAAAGTCGCCTGACCGGCCATGACATGGCCTTCGACCCGGCTGCGGAAGCGGACGACGACAGCGCTTTCCAGTCGCCGGCCAACTATCTGGAAGACCACCGGTACGACCCGGCGCGTCAACTGGAAGATGCCGACTGGAGCGACAACTCCAACCATAACCTGCATGAAGCACTGGAAGTGCTGGACGAACGCAGCCGTGACATCCTCTACCAGCGTTGGCTGGCAGAAGAAAAAGCCACGCTGCACGACCTGGCGCAGAAGTACAACGTGTCGGCCGAGCGTATTCGTCAGCTCGAGAAGAGCGCGATGAACAAACTCAAGTTGTCGATTGCCGCATAACCGGTATTTCGGCAATAAAAAACGCCCCGATCAGCGATGATCGGGGCGTTTTCATTTGTGCGGACATGCTGGCCCCTGTGGGAGCGAGCCTGCTCGCGAAAGCGGTGTGTCAGTTTGCATTGATGTTTCTGGTACACCGCTTTCGCGAGCAGGCTGGCTCCCACATGGGATTTTCAGGATTTGGAAGATTGGTGACTGGCTATCGAGCCCAAGGTGCCCGGCGCGAATCATTGAGCCCGAGCAGATAACTGGTCCCACCCAACTGACTCATCTGCTGGCGAATCCACCCGGCCCGCCGCGACACATAAGCCGTCGGATGGCTGGCGCTCCAGACCCGAGGATTCGGCAGAACAGCGGCCAGATAACTCGCCTGCTGCCGCGACAACGACTTCGCGCTCACACCAAAGTGATGCCGCGCCGCCGCCTCGGCGCCAAATACCCCGTCATCCCACTCGACGCTGTTCAGGTACACCTCGAGAATCCGCTGCTTGGGCCAGAACACCTCGATCAGCGCGGTAAACCAAGCCTCCAGGCCTTTGCGCAGATAGCTACGACCGGCCCAAAGAAACAGGTTCTTCGACACTTGCTGGCTCAGCGTACTGGCGCCGCGAATCGAGCCGCCGAGTTCATTGTGGGCCAGCGCGGCCTGAATGGCGCTGAAATCAAAGCCCCAATGCTCTGGAAACTTCTGATCCTCACCGGCCATGACGGCCACCTTGAGATCATCGGAAATCTCGTCCCAGGGCTTCCAGCTGCGCTGCAGGTCGATCGGCTCGCCGTCGACCCAGGATTCGACCTTGCGCTCGACCATCAGCGCCGTGCCCGGCGGCGGCACGAAGCGAAACAACAGGACCAGCAAAACGCTGCCGCCCGCGAACCAGAGCAGGGCCTTCGTGAGACGACGGAAAATTGAACGCAGCATAGAGATGGCTTGGCCGAACCCGTGGAGCGGGCCATTATACAGACCCTGCCGATCGAGTCTGACTGGAGTTCCACATGCTGCGTGGCTTTCTGATGCTGGCCGCTTTCTTTGGTTTTACCGGGGTTGCATTGGGTGCATTCGCCGCCCATGGCCTGAAAAACCGTCTGACGCCGGAGTATCTGGCGATTTTCCACACGGGCGTCACCTATCAACTGGTGCACACGCTGGCGTTGTTTGGCGTTGCACTGCTGGCTACGCAGATTCAGGGGCGGCTCGTCACATGGGCTGGCGTCTCCTTCACCGTCGGCATCCTGCTGTTCTCCGGCAGTCTCTACGTACTGACCACCACCGGCATCAGCAAGCTAGGCATCATTACCCCGTTCGGTGGCCTGGCCTTCCTGATCGGCTGGCTGTGCCTGGGGCTTGCCGCCTGGCGGCTGAGCTGACCGGGTAGTCCATTTCACGATGAATGGCTTGGGTCGCCCCGTCTGATCGGGCTAGAATGCCAGCCCCTAAAAATGATGGCGGCCTTGCGCATGCGCATTCAGTTGAACGGCGAATCCCTTGAACTGCCCGACGGTGAAACCGTTGCGGCCCTGCTGACCCGTCTGGATCTGACCGGACGCCGGGTAGCAGTCGAACTCAATCTGGATATCGTCCCGCGCAGCCAGCATGCCGACACCACGCTCAACGACGGCGACAACGTCGAAGTGGTACACGCCATCGGCGGCGGCTAATTGCCCGGCCCGCAAGGGCACCGAATTCTGCAAGACCCTCACCCCTAAAGAGGATTCCCCATGAGCATCGTTCGTAGCGACAAGCCTTTTGTGCTGGCCGGTCGTACTTACCAGTCGCGTTTGCTGGTTGGTACCGGCAAGTACCGTGACATGGAAGAAACCCGCCAGGCCATCGAAGCCTCGGGTGCCGAAATCGTCACCTTCGCCGTGCGCCGCACCAACCTGGGCCAGATCGAAGGCGAGCCGAACCTGCTCGACGTACTGTCGCCGGATCGCTACACCTTCCTGCCGAACACCGCCGGTTGCTACGACGCCATCGAAGCCGTGCGCACCTGCCGCCTGGCCCGTGAGCTGCTCGACGGCCACAACCTGGTGAAGCTGGAAGTGCTGGCCGACCAGAAAACCCTGTTCCCCAACGTGATCGAAACCCTCAAGGCCGCTGAAACGCTGGTCAAGGAAGGTTTCGACGTGATGGTCTACACCAGCGATGACCCGATCATCGCCCGTCAACTGGCGGAAATTGGCTGCATCGCGGTGATGCCGCTGGCCGGTCTGATCGGTTCCGGTCTGGGGATCTGCAATCCGTACAACCTGCAGATCATCCTCGAAGAAGCCAAGATCCCGGTGCTGGTCGATGCCGGTGTTGGTACTGCTTCCGACGCCACCATCGCGATGGAGCTGGGTTGCGACGCCGTTCTGATGAACTCGGCCATCGCCCACGCCCAGCAGCCAGTGATGATGGCCCAAGCCATGCAACACGCGATCGTCGCAGGCCGTCTGGCCTACCTCGCCGGCCGCATGCCGAAAAAACTCTATGCCAGCGCCTCTTCGCCGCTGGATGGTCTGATCAAGTAAGAGCCATTGATGACTGAATCGAACGACACGCCTATCCAGACGGAAGAGGGCGACGAGCGCCAACGCCGCCGCATCAAGAGTTTCGTGATGCGCGCCGGGCGCATGACCGAAGGCCAGCAACGTGGTCTGGATCAGGGCGCGCCGCTGTACGTGCTGCCGCTGGCCGACGCGCCGGTGGATTACGATCAGGTGTTCGGCCGTTCGGCGCCGCGCTCGCTGGAGATCGGTTTCGGCATGGGCCACTCGCTGCTGGAAATGGCCGCGGCGGCACCGGAGCAGGATTTCATCGGCGTTGAAGTTCACCGTCCGGGTGTCGGCGCGCTGCTCAACGGTGTGCTGACTCAGGGCCTGACCAACCTGCGGGTTTACGATTGCGACGCGATCGAAGTGCTCAACCGCTGCATCGCCGACAACAGCCTCGATCGCCTGATGCTGTTCTTCCCGGATCCGTGGCACAAGAGCCGTCACCACAAGCGTCGCATCGTTCAGGCGTCGTTCGCTGAACTGGTGCGCAGCAAGTTGAAGGTCGGCGGCATTCTGCACATGGCCACCGACTGGGAACCGTATGCCGAATACATGCTGGAAGTGATGAACGTCGCCCCGGGCTACCGCAACCTCGCCGAAGACGGCAAGTGCGTCCCACGCCCGGCCGAACGCCCGATCACCAAGTTCGAACGCCGCGGCGAACGTCTTGGCCATGGCGTTTGGGACCTGAAGTTCGAAAAACTCGCTTAAGCATCACGCAACAAAACCTGTGGGAGCGAGCCTGCTCGCGAAAGCGGATGTTCATTCAACACTGATGTTGACTGACACACCGTATTCGCGAGCAGGCTCGCTCCCACAGTTGTTTTGGGGTGTTTGCGGAATCAGCGGCGGTCGGCGACTACGCCGATCAGCACCAGTACCACCAACAACACCGGTGCCAGACTGTAGTTGTTGAACTGGCTCAACCCCTTGATCACCCACGGTGTGGCGTAGATCAGCGCAGCGCCGCTGCCAATCATGCACAGCAGGGCCATCAGTGGCACGCGCAGGGCGCCGGCGATGCTGCCCAGGCGTTGCTCGACCCAGCCTTTGAAGTCGGCGCCGAACAGCACCAGCAGGCAGCCCACCAGCGCCAAGGCGATTTCCGAGAGGTTGCTGCGGCTCCAGCGGGAGACGGTGGCGAGCAGGTCGAGTATCAAATCCATGCGTTTTCCCTTGGGACAGAAGTTGAGGGTTGGGCTCAGTTCAGAAATTGTTGCAGCAAGTCGTTGAGGAACAGCTGTCCGCGCTCGGTGGCCGCCAGACGTGACGGTTCGACCTGCAACAGGCCGCTTTGTTCTGCCGCTGCCCGGCCTTCGGCGAGGCTTTCCAGCGACAGCCCGGTGCGCTGCGGATACAGGCGCGATTCGACGCCAGCGGTCAGGCGCAAGGCGTTCATCAGGAACTCGAACGGCATCTCATCGTTGGTCAGGGCTTTCTCGCCGGCCTGAAAGCATTTCGCCGGGTTGAGATAGTCCTTCGGCAGGCGCGTCTTCCAGGTGCGCACGATGCGCCCGTCCGGGTGGCTGAGCTTGCCGTGGGCGCCAGCGCCGATGCCGATGAAGTCGCCGAAACTCCAGTAATTGAGGTTATGCCGCGCCGGGCGTCCGGCCTGCGCATAAGCCGACACTTCGTATTGCGCGTAACCGTGCTCGGCCAGCAGCGCCTGCCCGGCCTCTTGAATGTCCCACAGCGTGTCGTCTTCCGGCAGCTCTGGCGGCTGGTTCCAGAACACCGTGTTCGGCTCCAGCGTCAGTTGATACCAGGAAATGTGCGTCGGCTTCAGTTCGATGGCCTGGCGCAAATCGCTCAAGGCATCGTCCAGCGACTGATCGGGCAAGCCGTGCATCAAGTCGAGGTTGAAGTTATCGAACCCGGCCTGACGCGCCATGCCGGCGGCGCGCACCGCTTCATCGCCGTTGTGGATGCGGCCGAGCGCTTTGAGCTTCTCCTGCTGGAAACTCTGGATACCGATCGACAGGCGATTGATCCCCAGCTTGCGGTACGCGACGAACTTCTCTTGCTCGAACGTGCCGGGATTGGCTTCCAGAGTGATTTCGATGTCGTGGGCAAATGGAATGCGCTGTTCGACGCCTTCCAGTAAACGCCCAAGGGCTTCGGCGCTGAACAGGCTCGGTGTGCCGCCACCGAAGAAAATCGAGCTGATTTCACGGCCATACACCGCGTGCAGATCCTGATCGAGATCGGCCAGCAACGCGTCGACGTATTCCTGCTCCGGCAGCACCGGGCTGGCGGTGTGCGAGTTGAAGTCGCAATACGGGCATTTGCGCACACACCACGGGATGTGGATGTACAGCGCCAGGGGCGGCAGGGTTGGTAGCGGCGCCCGAGGCGAAGAAGCGGCGCCGCCGATGATCAGCGACGACGCAGAGGGGCTGTCGGTCATTTCAGGCCCAGACGCTGGCGCAGCAGATCCATTGCGCGGGCGCGGTGGCTGATCTGGTTCTTGTCGGCCGGGCTCAGTTCAGCGCTGGATACGTCACGTTCCGGCACCCAGAACAGCGGGTCATAACCGAAACCGTGTTCGCCGCTGGCGGCGGTCAGGATGCGTCCGTGCCACAGGCCTTCGCAGAGGATCGGCAACGGATCATCGGCGTGACGGACCAGTGCCAGCACGCAGACGAATTGCGCGCCGCGTTCCGCTTCAGGCACGTCTTTGAGGGCGTCGAGCAGTTTGGCGTTGTTCGCTGCATCACCCTTGCCGTCGGCATAGCGCGCCGAGTAGATGCCCGGCGCACCGCCGAGGAAATCCACCGCCAGACCGGAGTCGTCGGCCAGCGCCGGCAGCCCGGAAATGCGTGCGGCGTTACGCGCCTTGAGGATCGCGTTCTCGACGAACGACAGGCCGGTTTCTTCCGGCTCGACCTTGCTCCATTCGCCGATCGAGCGCAGTTGCACCGAGTCGCCGAGCATGGCCTGGAGTTCTTTGAGTTTGCCGGCGTTATGGCTGGCCAGTACGAGTTGCTTGAGGTTCATCATTCGCCGGGAAAGAGTTCTTGGTTGAAATTGATGGTGTTGATCTTGTCACCGTTCTGCACCTTGATTTCAAAGGTGCGGGTTTCCTGCTGCTCCACCGGGTACTGGGCGATGTAGTAGATCGCACCTTGTTCGGTCACCTGGCGGAAATTCAGCGGTACGCTCTGGCTGGTCAGGTCTTTGACCGTGCCGGTAACGTTGGCGACCAATGGCTTGCCGTCCTTGATCACCGAGACATTGATCACGCCTTGGTGTTTGCTGCGGACAAGCTCTGCTGCCTTGGCGATGTCCGGGGTCAGAAACGTGGAATTGAAGGTGTTGTAGTGCACCGTCACGTCGCCGAAGGTTTCCTTGCGTTCGCCCTTGATGACGTCGGCCGCCATGGCGCTGACGCTCAGGCAGGCTGTGAATAACAACAACGCTAAACGACCCATGTTCGTCTCCTCGAAATGTCGTGGCTCAGACAGCGACCCGGTGATCTGCAAGCACCGGGCTGCTGACGCGGTAGATACCAATCTCACCTAACAGATTAGGCCATAGCTTACTGGCCCACCCGTGGCGGTGCTGTTGATCCACAGCAAGCCGATCAATGACCTTCGCATCACGTTCGCGGCAAAGTTCTTCAAAGTCTTCGAAGGTGCAGAAGTGGATGTTCGGCGTGTTGTACCAGGTGTACGGCAGAAACTCGGACACCGGCATGCGGCCCTTGCTCGCCAGGTACCAGCGGCAGCGCCAGTGACCGAAGTTGGGGAAGGTGATGATGCACTGCCGGCCAACGCGCAGCATTTCGTCGAGGATCTTGTCCGGGTAATGCACGGCTTGCAGGGCCTGGGTCATCACCACGATATCGAAACTGTTGCTGGCGAAGTTGCCCAGCCCTTTGTCCAGATCCTGCTCGATGACGTTGACGCCTTTGGCCACGCATTGAGCGATGTTGTCGGCGTCGTTTTCCAGGCCATAGCCGGTGACCTGCTTGTGGTCGCGCAGCCAGGTCAGCAACTCGCCGTCACCGCAACCCAGGTCGAGGACGCGGCTGCCGGCGGGGATCCATTCCTGGATGATTTCCAGATCAGCTCTCATGGCTTGCTCACACCGTAATTCGGTTCATGTAATTGCCGAACGCCTGCAAGTAGCGCGGGATCGGAATCAGGAAGGCGTCGTGGCCCTGTGGTGCGTCGATTTCCAGATAGCTGACGTCTTTGCGCGCCGCCATCAGTGCGTCTACGAGCTCCCGCGAACGGGCCGGGGAGAAGCGCCAGTCGGTGGTGAACGACATCACGCAGAACTTGGCCGTGGCATTCTCGAAGGTTTTCGCCAGGTTATCGTCGAAGTTCGCCGCCGGATCGAAGTAATCCAGCGCCTTGGTCATCAACAGATAGGTGTTGGCGTCGAAGCGTCCGGAGAACTCTTCGCCCTGATAACGCAGATAGCTTTCGACCTGGAACTCGACGCTGTGGAAGTCGTAGTTGAGCTTTTCGCTCTTCAGGCCACGGCCGAATTTCTCGCCCATGGAGTCGTCGGACAGGTAAGTGATGTGCCCGACCATCCGCGCCAGCATCAGGCCGCGTTTGGGGATCACACCGGCTTCCTGAAACGAACCACCGTGGAATTCCGGGTCGGTGAGGATCGCCTGGCGCGCCACTTCGTTGAAGGCGATGTTCTGCGCCGACAGCTTGGGCGCCGAGGCGATGGCCAGGCAGTGACGTACGCGATCCGGATAAGTGATGGTCCATTGCAGGGCCTGCATACCACCGAGGCTACCGCCGATCACCGCTGCCCACTGGCCGATGCCGAGCAGGTCGGCCAGACGCGCCTGGCTGTGTACCCAGTCTTCCACGGTGAGCACCGGGAAGTCGGCACCGAACGGTTTGCCGGTCTCAGGGTTGATGCTGCTCGGGCCAGTGGAGCCGTTGCAGCCGCCCAGATTATTCAGGCTGACCACGAAGAACTTGCTGGTGTCGATTGGCTTGCCGGGGCCGATGCAGCTGTCCCACCAACCGGGCTTGCGGTCGTCGGGGCTGTGATAGCCGGCGGCGTGGTGATGGCCGGACAAGGCGTGGCAGATCAGCACGGCGTTGTTCGCCTGTGCGTTGAGCGTGCCGTAGGTTTCGTAGATCAGGTCATAAGCGGGCAGCGAACGGCCACAGGCCAAGGCCAGAGGTTCGCTGAAGTGCGCCGTTTGCGGCGTCACCAGACCAACAGAATCGGGGGGAAAGGCAGCTGGCATCGACCCTGCTCTCGTTGAAATGAGGCGTAAGTCTAATGACCACGGGGGTTAGCAGCAAGCAACGATCGGGCCTGATGTGTTCGCTTCTGACCGAGGTGCAGCCATTCGCGAGCAAGCCCGCTCCCACAGGGGATCGCATTCCAATGTGGGAGCGGGGTTGCTCGCGAATGGGGCGACTCGGTGCTTCAGTTTGGGCGCACCAGGTCAGGCAAATCCGGCAACTTCTTCGGCGAGCAAATCTTCACCCGCTTCTGCCGGTTCAACTCGCCGCTGAGCAAACTGACCTGGCTCTTGGAAACCCCAAACGCCTTGGCCAGAAAACCCATCAGATAAGCATTGGCCTTGCCCTCGACCGGCGGCGCGGTCAGGCGAATCTTCAGACGATCACCGTGCAGCCCGCAGAAATCATCGCTACGGGCCGCAGGTTGCAGGTGACACTCCAGAATCAGGTCGTCACCGTCCCAACGAAACCAGCTCACATCAGCAGACGGAGGATTTCCGGCATCATCGTCATCGCCGCGAGGTTATTGATCACCAGCATGTCGATCAGCTTCAGCGCCAGAAACGCGAAGATCGGCGACAGATCCAGCCCGCCGAGGTTTGGCAGGAACTTACGGAACGGCGCCAGCGCCGGTTCGCAGATCTGGTTGACCAGCTCAGCGCCCGGATTGTGGCTGCCCGGGGCGACCCACGAGAGGATCACGCTGATGATCAGGGCGAAGAAGAAGATCTTCAGGAACAGCGCGGTCACGCCGATCAGCGACCAGATAAACAGTTGCAGCGGGTTACCGGTGGTGCCGTAAGTCAGCAGCAAGGTCAGCGCCATCAGCGCCAGTTGCACCAGAATCGCCAGCACCAGCGACGACATGTCCAGACCGAACATGCTCGGGATGATCCGGCGCAGTGGCTTGAGTAGCGGCTGAGTCGCTTTGACGATGAACTGGCAAAGCGGGTTGTAGAAGTTCGCCCGCACCAGTTGCAGGACGAAGCGCAGCAGCACGATCAGCAGATACAGGCTGCCGAGGGTTTGCAGCACGTAAACCGCTGCGGTGTTCAATCCAATCATGTAAGGCTCCTTATTTGCCCAGTTGTTCGGCCATTTCGGCCGAGCGGTGCGCGGCGGCGCCGAGTGCTTTTTCCACCAGGGCTTCGAAACCACCGGCCTGGAACGATTTGATTGCAGCTTCTGTAGTACCGGCCGGCGAGGTCACGCGGCGGCGCAGTTCGGCGGCATCGACATCACTGGATACCGCCATGTGCGCGGCGCCCAGAGCCGTTTGCAGGGTCAGTTGTTCGGCTGTTTCTTTCGGCAGGCCGAGTTTGACGCCAGCAGCGGTCATGGCTTCGATCAGCAGGAAGAAGTACGCAGGGCCGGAACCGGACACCGCAGTCACGGCGTCCAGTTGCTGTTCTTCGTCCAGCCACAGGGCGATGCCGACGGCGGACAGCAGCTCTTCGGCTTGCTGGCGTTGTTCGGCAGTCACTTCGCTCGTGGCGTACAAACCGCTCACGCCCTGACGCAGCAGCGCCGGGGTGTTCGGCATGCAGCGCACGATCGGCTGTTCGCCGAGCCATGCGGTCATGCTCGCACAAGTGATGCCGGCGGCAATCGATACCACCAGCTGATTCGGTTTCAAGCTCGGGCGAATCGCTTCGCACACGGCTTTCATCGCCTGTGGCTTGACCGCCAGCACGACGACGTCGACGCCATCGATAGCCTCGGCGTTATCGGCAAAGGTTTCGATGTCGTGTTCGGCACTGACTTTGGCGCGAGTTTCTTCGCCCGGATCGCTGGCGCGGATGTGCGCGGCTTCCAGACCCTTGGCCCGCAGGCCGCCGATCAGGCTGGCGGCCATGTTGCCGGCACCGATAAAGGCAATACGTGTGTTGCTCATGTCAGGTCCTTATCTGGAAAGTTTCAAGATTGGGAATAGTCGCGAGCGCCAAACAGGGCCGTACCGATACGAACCCAGGTGGCGCCTTGGGCAATGGCCGACTCGAGGTCGTGGCTCATGCCCATGGAAAGTGTGTCGAGCGGCAGATTCAGGCTGTCCTGCAAACGTTGCACAGCAGCAAATGCGGCGTCCTGTTCGGCGCGATCTTCGGTCGGCTCGGGAATTGCCATCAGCCCGCGCAGTTTCAGGCGCGGCAAGGCGTTGATGGCTTCGGCCAGGGCCGGCAGGTCGGCCGGGGTGCAGCCGGACTTGCTGGCTTCGCCGCTGACGTTGACCTGAATGCAGATATTCAGCGGCGGCATGTCGGCCGGGCGCTGTTCGGACAGGCGTTGGGCAATTTTCAGGCGATCCACGGAATGCACCCAGTCGAAATGCTCGGCAATGGCGCGAGTCTTGTTCGATTGAATGGGGCCGATGAAGTGCCAGATCAAGGGCAGGTCGGCCAGTTCGAGCTGTTTGCCCAAGGCTTCCTGCAGATAGTTCTCGCCAAAGTCGCGCAGGCCGGCGGCGTAGGCTTCACGCAGGGCTTCGGCGGGTTTGGTCTTGCTGACAGCCAGCAACTGCACGTTGTTTTCAGTGCGCCCGGCCGCTGCGGTGGCAGCCTGGATGCGCGAACTAACCAGTTGAATGTTGTCTGCTATCGTGGACATCAAGAGGCGCCGGCGGTCTGAAGGTTCGCGGCATTCTACTGGAATTGAGGAGCGCTATGGATATCACTGAATTGCTGGCCTTCAGCGCCAAACAGGGCGCTTCCGACCTGCACCTGTCGGCCGGTCTGCCGCCGATGATCCGCGTCGATGGCGATGTGCGGCGGATCAATCTGCCGGCGCTGGATCATAAGCAAGTGCACGAATTGATCTACGACATCATGAACGACACCCAGCGCGTCGACTTCGAGAAACATCTGGAAACCGACTTTTCCTTCGAGGTGCCGGGTGTGGCGCGGTTCCGGGTCAATGCCTTCAACCAGAACCGTGGCGCTGGCGCGGTATTCCGCACCATTCCATCGAAAGTGCTGAGCATGGAAGACCTCGCCATGGGCGACGTCTTTCGCAAGATCACCGACGCCCCACGCGGGCTGGTGCTGGTGACCGGGCCGACCGGTTCCGGAAAGTCGACCACGCTGGCGGCGATGATCGATTACCTCAACACCCATCGCCATCACCACATCCTGACTATCGAAGATCCGATCGAATTCGTTCACGAATCGCGCAAATGCCTGATCAACCAGCGCGAAGTCCACCGCGATACCCGCAGTTTCGCCACGGCGTTGCGTTCAGCGCTGCGGGAAGACCCGGATGTGATTCTGGTCGGCGAGATGCGTGATCTGGAAACCATTCGCCTGGCGCTCACCGCCGCCGAGACCGGGCATTTAGTGTTCGGCACGCTGCACACCACTTCAGCGGCGAAAACCATCGACCGGGTGGTGGACGTATTCCCCGGAGACGAGAAGTCGATGGTGCGTTCGATGCTGTCGGAGTCGTTGCTGGCGGTGGTCTCGCAGACGCTGATCAAGAAGATCGGCGGCGGGCGTGTGGCGGCGCACGAGATCATGCTGGGCACGTCGGCGATCCGTAACCTGATCCGCGAGGACAAGGTGGCGCAGATGTATTCGGCGATTCAGACGGGCGGGTCGCTGGGGATGCAGACACTGGACATGTGCCTGAAGGATCTGGTGACCAAAGGCTTGATCAGCCGCGAGCATGCGCGGGAGAAGGCGCGTACGCCGGATAATTTCTGAGAGAGGCTTGTGTTGCTTTCACTGGCCCCTTCGCGAGCAAGCCCGCTCCCACATTGGATCTGTGTCGTTCACAAATCAAATGTGGGAGCGGGCTTGCTCGCGAAGGGGCCAGTACTGCTTGAACAGATTCTGGATCAGTCAGCTCAGCGTTGAACTACGCGCATCTGCTTGCTGGCAGGCTCTTTCGGCAGCACCCGCTTGGCAACCACGTAATGTTTTTCCCAGTACGGTTTGTTCAACGTATCGATGCTCACCGACTTGCCACGACGCGGTGCGTGGATGAAACGGTCGTTGCCCAGGTAAATGGCAACGTGATTGACCCGACGGCTCTTGATGTTGAAGAAAATCAGATCGCCTGGCTTCAGATCCTTGCGATCGACTTTCTCGCCGTGGCCGCTGGCCATGGCATTGGAGGTGCGTGGCAGGTCAAACGTAGCGTCGTTGAACGCGTATTTCACCAGGCCGCTGCAGTCGAAACCTTTACTTGGGCTGCTGCCGCCCCAACGATAAGGTGTACCGAGCACATTCACCGCGCGGCTAAGGACATTGCTGCTTTCCTTGCTCGCCATTGGTGGCACCAGTTTGCTGTTGCCTTTGCTGCTCAGCGTGGTGACTTTGCTTTGCTTGCTTTTGCTCGATGGGGCAGAAGCATGGGATTTAGGGGTAAAGCCGTTAACGTTGGGAAGACGTTGCTCACGATTGGTGGCGTGGGCGGCCAGTGGCATTAATAGGCAAATAGTTAGCCATGTCTTGAAAAATGGTCGCATTAGGCGTGGCTCTTAAGTGATAGCGCGCAACTTTATAACAGCTTTTTTGTCCCTTCCGAGTCCGTTGGTCGATTGACTCTGGAGGCAACGGAACCAAATAAGCGGCAAATTGACGCGATTGTCTGACAGAAGTCCGGTGCTATAAGGCTTTGACGGAGCTCAGCCTAACATTTGCCATACGTCGGCTACCTGTAAAAAAGTCACAAAGAATTCAAGAATATTTATCTATCGAGTGAAACGAGGTCTTCATGAACAGCTATCAGCTACCCCGTGTGAAGGAAAAAGACACCCATAGCAAACTCATCGGTTACCTGCTGTGGATCTTCGGATTTACCGGCGCTCACCGCTTTTATTACGGCAAGCCAGTGACCGGGACGATCTGGTTTTTCACCTTCGGTTTGCTGGGGATTGGCTGGCTGATCGACTTGTTTCTGATCCCGGCAATGGATCGCGAAGCGGATCTGCGCTTTGCCGACGGGCCGATCGAGTACAACGTGGCGTGGATTCTGCTGACCTTTCTCGGCGCGCTCGGCGTGCACCGGATGTACCAAGGGAAATGGATCAGCGGGCTGATCTACCTGCTGACGGGCGGGTTGTTCTTTATTGGCGTGCTGTATGACTTCTGGACGCTGAACGATCAGGTGTCGGTGCGTAACGCCGAGAATCGCGGCGCCTTCCAGTAAGTCTTCGCGAGCAGGCTCGCTCCCACAGGGGATTTGTGTCGTTCACAGATCCAATGTGGGAGCGAGCCTGCTCGCGAATGGGGCCGCCCGGTATCAGGCCTGGTGGCTGATCCGCCCATCCACCAGGGTGTAACGAACCACACCCGGCAAACTGTGGCCGAGGAACGGGCAGTTCTCGCCCTTCGACAGCCAGCCTTCACCAGCCACGGTGGACGCTTTTGGATCGAACAGGACGATATCCGCCGCACCCCCCACCGCCAGTTTGCCCGCCGGCAGGCGCAGCGCCTCGGCCGGGCCAGCGCTCAGACGCGCCAGCAGCGTCGGCAGATCGAGCAAGCCATCCTCAACCAGCGTCATCGCCAGTGGCAGCAGCAGTTCAACACTGCTGATGCCCGGCTCGGTCGCGCCGAACGGCGCCAGTTTGGCGTCGCGCTCGTGGGGCTGGTGATGGCTGGAGATCGCTGAGACCACGCCGGACTTCACCGCTTCACGCAGGCCATCGCGATCCGCGCGGGTGCGTAGCGGCGGCTGGACATGATAGAGGCTGCTGAAGTCGATCAGCGCTTCATCGGTCAGGATCAGTTGATACAGCGCGACATCGGCGGTCACCTTCAAGCCACGCGCCTGAGCCTGAGCGATCAGGGCCACGCCGCGAGCACTGGTCAGTTGGCTAAAGTGCGCGCGTACGCCGGTCTGCTCGACCAGCAACAGGTCGCGGGCCAGCGCTACGGTTTCAGCGGTTTCCGGAATACCCGGCAGGCCGAGGAAACTGGCGACGGCGCCTTCATGGGCCAGGCCACCTTCGGCCAGATCGTGATCCTGCGAGTTGAAGATCACCGTCAGGTCGAACGTCGCCGCATAGTCCAATGCCCGGCACAGGGTGCGGGTGTTGCGGAAACTTTCCAGACCGTTGCCGAACGCCACGCAACCGGCGTCACGCAGCGCCACCAGTTCGGCCAGTTGCTCACCGTCCAGGCCTTTGCTCAGTGCGCCAATCGGGAACACCTTGGTGTTGCCGGCTTCGCGGGCGCGGTCGAGGATCAGTTCGGCCACGGCGGAGGTGTCGAGCACCGGTTTGGTTTGCGGCGGGCAGCACAGGCTGGTCACGCCGCCGGCCGCTGCAGCGCGAGTCTCGCTGGCAATCGAGCCTTTGCGGCTGTAACCCGGCTCGCGCAGGGCAACGTTCAGATCGACAAGGCCGGGAGCGGCCACCAGACCTGTGGCGTCGATGGTTTCGACTGCGCTGAAACCGGCCGGTGCCGCGCCGAGGGCGACGATCTTGCAGGCTTCAACGTGAATGTCGGTGATTTGATCCAGGCCGCTGCTGGGATCGATGACGCGGGCGCCGAGAATGCTGAGCTTCACTGGGCGTTCTCCTGCTCGAATTGACGTTGCGCTGTTTGCCCGCTCATGGCCATGGACAACACGGCCATACGAATCGCGATGCCGTAGGTGACCTGATTGAGGATCACCGAGTGCGGGCCGTCGGCCACAGCGGATTCGATCTCCACCCCCCGGTTGATCGGCCCCGGGTGCATGACGATGCAATCGGGTTTGGCCCCGGCCAGGCGCGCGGTGGTCAGGCCGAACAGGCGGTAGAACTCGCCTTCGCTCGGCAGCAGGCCGCCGGTCATGCGCTCACGTTGCAGACGCAGCATGATCACCACGTCGACGTCTTTGAGGCCTTCGGTCATGTCGGTGTAGACCTTCACGCCGTATTGCTCGATGCCGATCGGCAGCAGGGTTTTCGGCGCGATCACGCGGATGTCCGGGCAGCCGAGGGTTTTCAGCGCGAGCATGTTCGAGCGCGCGACCCGCGAGTGCAGGATATCGCCGACGATGGCCACCGAGAGGTTTTCGAAACCGCCCTTGTGCCGACGGATAGTCAGCATGTCGAGCATGCCCTGCGTCGGGTGCGCGTGACGGCCGTCGCCGCCGTTGATGATCGCCACTTGCGGGCAAACATGTTCGGCGATGAAGTGCGCGGCGCCGGAATCACCGTGGCGCACGACGAACATATCGGCGGCCATGGCTTCGAGGTTGCGCAGGGTGTCGAGCAGCGTTTCACCTTTACTCGCCGACGAGGTCGACACGTTCAGGGTGATTACGTCGGCCGACAGCCGCTGGGCCGCCAGTTCGAAGGTGGTGCGGGTGCGCGTGGAGTTTTCGAAGAACACGTTGCACACGGTCTTGCCGCGCAGCAATGGCACCTTCTTCACGGCCCGGGCACCGACTTCGAGGAATGAGTCGGCAGTGTCGAGGATTTCCGTCAGCAACTCGCGGCGCAGGCCGTCGAGCGAGAGGAAGTGGCGCAGCTGGCCCTGATCATTGAGCTGCAGCGGGCGCTTGGTATCTAGAGGCGTCATCGCGAGGGGGACTCTCAATAGGGCGGATTAAGGATTCAGGTCTTGCAGTTCGAGCGTCAACGGCTCGGGGCCGGACAGCTTCACGCGCTCGTGGGCGGCCAGCGCCAGGGTCGCGCCGACCACGTTCGGGCGGATCGGCAGCTCACCGGCGTCCAGGTCCAACAGGCAGACCAGGGTCACGCTGGCCGGGCGGCCGTAGTCGAACAATTCGTTCATGGCGGCGCGGATGGTGCGGCCGCTCATCAGCACGTCGTCGATCAGCACCAGATGCTGGCCTTCGATCTCGAAGGGCAGGGCGGACGGGCGCACTTGCGGATGCAGGCCGTTCTGGCTGAAGTCATCGCGGTAGAAGGAAACATCCAGCGTGCCCAGCGGCACGTCGCTGCCCAATTCCTTGAGCAAGGCTTGCGCGACCCAGATGCCGCCAGTGCGGATGCCGATGTAACGCGGTTCGCGGATATCACGCTGGGCAAGGTGCGCCTTGAGGCGTGTCGCCATCTGGCTGATCAGATCGGCGGGATTGGGCAGGCTCATGGTTGCTCCTTCTTCGACCCGAGCCGCGTCCTGCCGGACGTGGCTGGGGGTTTAGCCAAAAGAAAAGCGCCGTAGCGCTTTTCAGAATTAAATGCAGTCAGGATTCAAAGAGTGCGGTGTTTTCGTCGAGCCAGCCCTGCAACAGCAGAGCCGCGGCGATGGCGTCCACCGGGTTGTCGCGGTAACTGCCTTTCTGGCCGCCACGGGCCAGCCGTTCGCCCTTGGCTTCGAACGTCGTCAGTCGCTCGTCGTGGGTGTAAAAGGGCAGGTTGAAGCGGCCATTGAGGCGCCGGGCGAACTTTTCTGCGCGTACGCACATGTCGCTCGGCGTGCCGTCCATGTTCAGCGGCAGGCCGACGACGACGGCGTCGGGTTTCCATTCCTTTATAAGCGCTTCGACCTGGTTCCAGTCGGGCACGCCGTTCTGCGCTTTGAGGGTGCAGAGTTCGCGGGCCTGGCCGGTGATCACCTGGCCGACGGCAACGCCGATCTGTTTGGTGCCGTAGTCGAAGCCGAGAATCAGGCGCAGGGCCATCAGGCGTGCCCTGCCTGGCTGGTCAGCAGGTTGAGGTCGATCCCCAAGTGCCGGGCCGCCGCGTCCAGACGCAATTCGCTGCTGGTGTTGAACAGGATGTCGGTGTCATACGGGCAGGTCAGCCAGGCGTTGTCGGCCATTTCGGCTTCCAGTTGCCCGGCTTCCCAACCGGCGTAACCGAGGGCAATCAGGCTTTTGGCCGGGCCGACGCCGTCAGCGATGGCGAACAGCACGTCTTGTGAAGTGGACAAGGCCAAATCGCCGTCGAGCTGGGCGGTGGCCTGGAAGGTCTTGCCCGCCGGGTGCAGGACAAAGCCGCGATCGGTCTGCACCGGCCCGCCGATAAAGATCGGCACATGCTGGCAGAGGCCCGGCGGATCGATGTCCGGGCGCAATTGCTCAAGGATGTCAGCCAGATTCAGCTCTTGCGGCCTGTTGACCACAATGCCCATGGCGCCATTGGCCGTGTGCTCGACGATGTAGGTCAAGGTGTGGGCAAAGTTCGGGTCGGCCATGTGGGGCATGGCGATCAGGAAGTGATGCTTGAGGTAGCTGGGGCTGACGTTTTTCATGTGCGCTAGTGTGGCGTTCAAGGGGCGAACTGACAAGCTAGTGATGCAGGTGACACACCGATCCAATGTGGGAGCGAGCCTGCTCGCGAAAGCGGTGGATCAGTCACATCAGTGTTGGATGACACACCGCATTCGCGAGCAGGCTCGCTCCTACAGGGTTTTGTAGTGTCTTTAATTGCTCGAGAGCTTGTCGCCCCGGGCGAATTTCCAGGTACGGATGATTTCCAGTCGGTCGATATCCGACAGGTCACCGGTAAACGGTGCAAATGGCGCTGCCAGTCGGACGATGCGCTGCGCTGCCTGATCCAGCAGCGGCTGGCCCGACGATTCCAGCACCAGCACCTCATACAGCGAGCCGTCGCGATTGATCGAGACCATCAGGCGCAAATTGCCATAGATCTGCTTGCGCCGCGCTTCCTCGGGGTAATTGAGGTTGCCGATGCGTTCGACTTTCTTGCGCCAGTCATCCTTGTACCAGGCACCCTTGTCGCGCATGGTCGACGCCGCGCTCAGGCGGTGAATCCGCGGGCGTTTGGCGTACAGCTGTTGTTCCTTGGCCAGTTCCGCTTCGAGGCTGGCGATGTCGCTGGACAGCTGCGAGCTGTCGAACTCCGGCGCGTCGACGGTCGGTTTGACCTCGGTTTTGCTTTCTTCTTTCTTGGTCGGGGCTTTTTTCGGCTTCGGCGCGACGGTGGTCACCGCCGCCTTGGGCGCGGCTTCCTGCACTTGCGGCTTGGCGGCCGGTGGCGGCGTAACCTTTTTGACCTGATTGTCCTGGAACGGCGCGACCTCGGTGGTCTTCGGAATCGCCTTCTTGTCCAGCGTGCCGCTGCCTTCCTGGTGTTCCTGCGCGAGGAAATCGGCCTTCTCGGGCTTCTTTTCGCTCTTGAAGGTGGCGAGGGTGATTTCCAGGGTTTTACTGATCTGCTTGGGCTCGACCATGGTGAAACCGACGCCAAGCAACAGCGCCAAGTGAATCAGCGCGGCGAGAAACAGGGTAAATCCGAGGCGATCGGCCGGGCGCACGCCACGATGGGCGAGTTCTGTGGGCAGATCGGACGGGAGGGTCATGACAAGAAAACCAACATCGCGTTTTTCAGAGGCTGCGCATGATAACGCAATGTTGGTTTCACGCCTTGGGCTTCACGCTTCAAGCGACAGACTGCATGTGACGCACATCAAGCTTGCGGCTTTTTGCCGGCGGCTTGCAGCTTCTTGTCGATCGCGTC
Source organism: Pseudomonas baetica (assembly GCF_002813455.1). Lineage (NCBI taxonomy): Bacteria > Pseudomonadati > Pseudomonadota > Gammaproteobacteria > Pseudomonadales > Pseudomonadaceae > Pseudomonas > Pseudomonas baetica. Next base: position 3,904,510 of record NZ_PHHE01000001.1, read on the forward strand.
CATCAGCATGCCGCCGATGTCGGTGCCGAACGCGTTGTCGATTTCGCGGATGCAGGTCGGGCTGGTGACGTTGATTTCGGTCAGATTCTCGCCGATCACATCCAGACCGACGAACAGCAGACCTTTTTCACGCAAGGTCGGGCCGACCTGAGCGGCGATCCAGCGATCCTTGTCAGTCAACGGACGCGCTTCACCACGGCCACCAGCGGCGAGGTTGCCACGGGTTTCGCCCTGGGCCGGAATCCGCGCCAGGCAGTAATCCACCGGCTCGCCGTCGATCATCAGGATGCGCTTGTCGCCGTCCTTGATCGCCGGCAGGTAGGCCTGACCCATGATCTGCTGGCCGCCGAGGGCGGTCAGGGTTTCGAGAATCACCGAAAGGTTCGGATCGCCGGCACGGTGACGGAAGATCGACGTACCGCCCATGCCGTCCAGTGGCTTGAGAATCACGTCGCCGTGTTTGGCGGCGAACTCGCGCAGGACGTCGGCGCGGCGGCTGACGATGGTCGCCGGCGTGCACTGCGGGAACAGCGTGGCGAACAGCTTTTCATTGCAGTCACGCAGGCTCTGCGGTTTGTTGACCACCAGCACCCCGGCGGTTTCGGCCTGTTCGAGCAGGTAGGTGGAGTAAACGAACTCCATGTCGAATGGTGGATCCTTGCGCATCAGGATCACGTCCAGATCGCTCAGCAGGTTGTCCTGTTCGGCGTCCAGTTCGAACCATTTTTCCGGGTTGGCGAAGACTCGCAGCGGCTTCATCCGTGCCCGCGCCTGACCTTCGGCCTGATACAGGTCGCGCTGTTCCATATAGAACAGTTCCCAGCCGCGCTTCTGCGCGGCCAGCAGCATGGCCAGCGAGCTATCCTTTTTATAGGAAATGCTGGCGATAGGGTCCATGACAATCCCGACGCGAACGCTCATTGGGTTTTCCTCGAAAATTGGCTACCGGATCGGTATGAAAAAAGTGCCGCCAGAGTGGCGCCGGCAGGGTTTTCGGTCAAGGGAAAACCCGTCGATAGATTGCATCTGGAGACTGTGCTAAAAAGGCTGCCATGCAGTGCCGGCCCTTGAACATCAAGGGTTTCCGGCCATTACTGATAGCAAAACGGACAATTTGATTCGCAAAGGCGACGGTAGAGCCCTCTTATGGAACAGCAGTCCAGCGCCTTGAAGGTCATGGTGATCGACGACTCGAAAACGATTCGCCGTACCGCCGAAACCTTGTTGAAGAATGTCGGTTGCGAAGTCATCACGGCAATCGACGGTTTCGATGCTTTGGCGAAGATCGCCGACAACCATCCCGGCATCATCTTTGTCGACATCATGATGCCGCGTCTGGATGGTTATCAGACCTGCGCTTTAATCAAGAACAACAGTGCGTTCAAGGCAACGCCGGTGATCATGCTGTCGTCGCGCGACGGGCTGTTCGACAAGGCCAAGGGGCGGATTGTCGGTTCTGATCAATTTTTGACCAAGCCTTTCAGCAAGGAAGAATTGCTCAACGCGATCCAGGCCCATGTTCCGGGCTTCGCCGCCGTTTTGCCGCAGTAAGACACGTACAGTGACGCTCGGCCAGCGGGCCGGATGTCGACAAGAAAAATGGGGAAGACCATGGCTCGTATCCTGATCGTCGATGATTCGCCGACTGAAATGTACAAACTGACCGGCATGCTCGAAAAGCACGGCCATGAAGTGCTCAAGGCTGAAAATGGCGCCGACGGCGTCGCCCTGGCCCGTCAGGAAAAACCCGACGCGGTGCTGATGGACATCGTCATGCCCGGCCTCAACGGTTTTCAGGCGACCCGTCAACTGACCAAGGACCCGGACACCGGGCACATCCCGGTGATCATCATCACCACCAAGGATCAGGAAACCGACAAGGTCTGGGGCACCCGCCAGGGCGCCAAGGATTACCTGACCAAACCGGTCGACGAAGAAACCCTGATCAAAACCCTGAACAACGTGCTGGCCGGTTGATCGCGCGGTCATGAGCGAATCGCTGACCGCGTTCGAACTGCTCTGGCAGATTGACCAGCGCTGCCGCTTGCTGGCGGCCGACCTGCCGTCGCAACCGGTGCGCCACGATCGCTGGAGCGGCATCGGCTTTCGCCTTGGCGAGCACTGGTACGTGGCGCCGATGGGCGAAGTCAGCGAAGTGCTGCACGAACCGCGCTTCACCCAATTGCCCGGGGTCAAACCGTGGGTCAAAGGGGTGGCTAACCTGCGTGGGCGGCTGCTGCCGATCATGGACCTGTGCGGTTTCTTCGGGCATGAGCTGTCGCCATTGCGCAAGCAGCGGCGGGTATTGGTGGTTGAGCATGGGGACGTGTTTGCCGGGCTGATGGTCGATGAGGTGTTTGGTTTGCAGCATTTCGAGCAGGGTAGTTTCGAGCCCATCTCGATCAGCAAACGGCAGGGCTCCAAGGCCGAGTTCGTCAAAGGGTATTTCCGGCGCGAGCAGAACTGGCGGGTGTTCAGTTTGTTTGCCCTGGCCAAATCCCCGGTGTTCATGAGCGTCGCGATATAACAGATTCAACACCGTCCCCTGTGGGAGCGAGCCTGCTCGCGAAGAGGGCGTGTCAGGCAAGATAAATATTGGCTGACCCAGCGCTTTCGCGAGCAGGCTCGCTCCCACAGGGATTGCAGCAGGCCTCAAAGGTGTGGGTTAAGGGCGAGGACCGATGACAAAAGCAAAAACAGGCAAGCCGGCGGAAGGATCGCGCAGTCGCTCGCAGATCATCGTGCTGTTTATCGCACTGATCGTGTTCATCATGCTGCTGTTCGCCAACTTCGCTTACCTCAACACCCAGGCGAATTACGACAAACAGTACATCGGCCATGCCGGTGAGCTGCGCGTGCTCTCGCAACGCATCGCCAAGAACGCCACCGAAGCCGCCGCCGGCAAGGCTGCGGCGTTCAAGTTGCTCAGCGATGCGCGCAACGATTTCGCCCAGCGCTGGGGTTATCTGAAGAAGGGCGACCCGGCCACCGGCCTGCCGCCAGCGCCGGCCACCGTGCGCCCGGAAATGCGCGCCGTGCAGCTCGATTGGGAACGCCTGCTGAAAAACACCGACGCCATTCTCTCCAGCGAACAGACCGTGCTGTCGCTGCATCAGGTTGCCGCGACGCTGGCCGAAACCGTGCCGCAGTTGCAGATCGAATACGAAAAAGTCGTCGAGATTCTTCTCCAGCGGGGTGCACCAGCGGCGCAAGTGGCGATGGCCCAGCGTCAATCGCTGCTCGCCGAACGCATCCTCGGTGCGGTCAACACCGTGCTGGCCGGCGATGAAAACTCGCTGCAAGCCGCCGATGCCTTTGGCCGTGATGCCACGCGGTTTGGTCAGGTGCTTAACGGCATGCTTCAGGGCAATCCGGCGCTGAAGATCAGCCAGGTCGAAGACCGCGATGCCCGTGCGCGGCTGAGCGAAATTTCCGAGCTGTTCCAGTTCGTTTCCGGCTCCGTCGATGAAATCCTCGAGACCTCGCCGGAACTGTTCAAGGTTCGCGAATCCGCCAGCAATATCTTCAGCCTCTCGCAAACCCTGCTCGACGAAGCCTCGCACCTGGCCACCGGTTTCGAAAACCTTGCCGGCGGGCGCAACACCGACACCATCGGCGGTTATGTGCTGGGCCTGCTGGCGCTGGCCTCGATCATCCTCATCGGTCTGGTCATGGTTCGCGAAACCAATCGGCAGTTGCGCGAGACCGCCGGGAAGAACGAACGCAACCAGAACGCGATCATGCGTCTGCTCGACGAAATCGAGGATCTGGCCGACGGTGACCTCACAGTGACCGCCTCGGTAACCGAAGACTTCACCGGCACCATTGCTGACTCGATCAACTATTCCGTCGACCAATTGCGCGACCTGGTGGCGACCATCAACCTCACCGCCGGCCAGGTCGCCGCGGCCGTGCAGGAAACCCAGGCCACCGCCATGCACCTGGCCCAGGCCTCGGAGCATCAGGCCCAGCAGATTTCCGAAGCCTCGACGGCGATCAACGACATGGCTCAATCCATCGATCAGGTCTCGGCGAACGCTGCCGAATCCTCGGCTGTGGCCGAGCGGTCGGTAGAGATCGCCAACAAAGGCAACGAGGTGGTGCACAACACCATCCACGGCATGGACAACATTCGCGAGCAGATTCAGGACACCGCCAAACGCATCAAGCGCCTCGGCGAGTCGTCCCAGGAAATCGGCGACATCGTCAGCCTGATCGACGACATTGCCGACCAGACCAACATCCTCGCCCTCAACGCCGCGATTCAGGCGTCGATGGCTGGCGATGCCGGGCGTGGTTTTGCCGTGGTTGCCGACGAAGTGCAGCGGCTGGCCGAGCGCTCGTCCGCCGCTACCCGGCAGATCGAAACCCTGGTGCGGGCGATCCAGACCGACACCAACGAGGCCGTCATTTCCATGGAACAGACCACCACCGAAGTGGTGCGTGGCGCGCGACTGGCGCAGGATGCCGGGGTGGCCCTGGAAGAAATCGAAGGCGTATCGAAGACCCTCGCGGCGCTGATTCAAAGCATCTCCAACGCAGCGCAGCAGCAGACGACTTCCGCCGGGCAGATCTCGCTGACGATGAACGTGATCCAGCAGATCACCTCGCAGACCTCGTCCGGCTCTACGGCCACCGCCGAGAGCATCGGCAACCTGACGAAAATGGCCAGTCAGTTACGGCGTTCGGTGTCCGGATTCACCTTGCCGGCGGCGACAGATAAAGCGTGAGTGGAGTGGTTATGGGTGATCGGCACGACTATGTGGCCCTCGAATGGGTCAAAGGCGAAATTGCCGAAACGCTGAAGCTGGCGCATCAGGCGATTGAAGCCGTGCTCGATGATCCGCAGGCCTTTCCCGGGCTGGACGAGTGTCTGGCGTATATCCATCAGGTTCACGGCAGTTTGCAGATGGTCGAGTTCTACGGCGCAGCCTTGCTCGCCGAAGAGATGGAGCATCTGGTCGAAGCCTTGCAGCAAGGTCGCGTCAGCCATCGCGACGAAGCCCTGCACTTGCTGCTGCAAGCCCTCGGGCAATTGCCGATCTACCTCGACCGCGTGCAGAGCGCCCGCCGCGATTTGCCGCTGGTAGTGTTGCCGCTGCTCAACGATCTACGCAGTGCCCGGGGCGAAAGCCTGCTCTCGGAAACCAGCCTGTTCAGTCCGCAATTACCTGAGTTGCCGCCGCTCAGTGAGGAAGCCCTGGCGCTGCTGGAACCGGCGGAACTGCCGAACGTGCTGCGCAAATTACGCCAGATGCTGCAAATGGCGCTGGTCGGTTTGCTGCGCGAACAGGATGACCAGACGCACCTCGCTTATCTGGCGAAAGTCTTCAGCCGTCTCGAAGCGCTAAGCGGCGACGCACCGTTGAGCCCGCTGTGGCAGGTGGCGTCCGCCTTGGTCGAAGGCATGCGCGCAGGCGTGATTGCCAACAGCCCGGCGCTGCGCAGTCTGTTAAAGGACGCCGACAAGGAGCTCAAACGCCTGCTCGACCAAGGCATGCGCGGCCTCAACCAGCCGCCACCGCCGGAGCTGCTCAAAAGCCTGTTGTTCTATATTGCCAAAGCCGAACATCCCACCGGGCAGATGCTGACCATGAAAGATCACTACTCCCTGGACGACGCGTTACCCGACAGCGCGATGGTCGACGAAGAACGCGCGCGCCTGGCCGGCCCCGACCGCGATGCGATGCGCTCGGTGCTCGCGGCATTGTGCGAAGAGCTGGTGCGGGTCAAGGAACGCCTTGATCTGTTTGTGCGCAGCGATCGCCAACATACCTCGGATCTGGAAAGCCTGTTGGCGCCGTTGCGGCAGATCGCCGACACCCTCGCGGTGCTCGGTTTCGGCCAGCCGCGCAAGGTCATCATCGATCAACTGGCGGTGGTCCTGAGCATCGCCCAAGGCCAGCGCGAACCCAACGACGCGATCCTGATGGACGTTGCCGGTGCCTTGCTTTATGTCGAAGCAACACTGGCCGGGATGGTCGGCACCGTCGAGCCGGAAAGCCCGGAAGACTCACGCCTGCCGACCACCGATCTGACGCAGATCCATCAGATCGTGATCAAGGAAGCGCGCATCTGCCTGCAACAGGCCAAGGACATGATCGTCGACTACATCGACGCCGACTGGGATCGCCAGCACCTGCAACCGTTGCCGGAGCTGTTGACCCAAGTGCGGGGGGCGTTGGCGATGATTCCGCTGAACCGTGCGGCCAGTCTCGTTGAAGCGTGCAACGGCTTCATTCGCGAACACCTGCTGCTCGATCCGCACGAACCGGGTTGGCAGCAACTGGACAACCTCGCCGACGTCATCACCAGCCTTGAGTATTACCTTGAACGCCTGAGCGATGACCCGCAGGCGCCCAGCGAACAACTGCTGGATGTCGCGCAGAAGAGCCTCGCCAGTCTCGGTTTCTTTCCCAGCGAGCAGCCCGGCGAGCCACATGTGCCGGTGCTCGACGACGTGCTCAGCCCCAACCAAGCGCGGGTGATGCAAGACCTGCAGGCGCTCGACGACCCGCAATTCGTCCAGTCGCTGGCCGATGTGTTGGCCAGCCCGGTCTCGGCGATCAACCCGCCCGCGCTGGTCACGCCCGGCAGCCTGATGCCGCCGCCGGCCAATGAAGAGCCGGTGGACGATGAACTGCGCGAAGTGTTCCTCGAAGAGACCGACGAGGTCCTCGATGTCCTCCACGAATACCTGCCACGCTGGTCGGCCAATCCGCAGGATCGCGCGGCGCTGACCGAACTGCGCCGCGCCTTTCACACCTTGAAGGGCAGCGGACGCATGGTGCGTGCGCTGATTCTTGGCGAACTGGCGTGGGCTGTGGAAAACCTGCTTAACCGCGTGCTGGAGCAAAGCGTCGAGCCGGGCACGACGGTAGCGCAATTGCTGACCGACACGCTGCTGTTACTGCCGGAACTGATCAGCGAATTCGCCACCAATCGCCAGCGTCAACGCAGCGATGTCGATCAACTCGCCGCTCGCGCCCATGCCTTGGCCAAGGGCGACCAACCGTTGGCGGCCGAAGATGTGGAAGATGTCGCGGCGCTCGATCCGTTGTTGCTGGAGATCTTCCGCAACGAAGCCGAAACCCATCTCGCCAGCCTCAACCGCTTTCTCGATCAAGCCGCCGAACACGTGCCGCTGCCGGCCAGCGATGAATTACAGCGCGCCCTGCATACCCTCAAGGGCAGCGCGTCGATGGCGGGTGTATTGCCGATTGCCGAATTGGCGGCGCCGCTCGATCAACTGGCCCGCGAGTTCAAGGCGCACCAACTGCCGCTCGATCTCGACGAAGTGGAATTGTTGCTCGAAGCCGAGGGCCTGTTCCGCGTCGGCCTGCGTCAGCTCAAGCACGATCCGCTGGCGCCGATCGTCGGCGCGCAGTCACTGATCAAACGCACGGGCGAGCTGCTCGCCGAGCGACTGGAATCGATCCTCAATGCGCCGAGCAGCGGCCTGCGCATCAAGCACGCCCCGCAACTGATCAACAACTTCCTCGCCCAGGGCATGGACATCCTGCTCGATGCGGAAAACCTCTTGCAGCGCTGGCAGCAGCACCCCGGCGAACGCCAGGAACTCAGCGCATTGCTGGATGAATTGACCACCCTCGGCGAAGGTGCGCACCTGGCGGATTTGTTGCCGGTCGATGTGTTGTGCGAAGCCTTGCTCGACCTCTATGGCGCCGTCGAAGAAAGCAGCCTGGCGGTCAGCGACCGGTTTTTCCAGGAAGCGCAGCACGCCCACGAAGCGCTGATCAACATGCTCGACGAACTGGCCGCCGGCCAGGAAGTCACGCCGCAGCCTGCGCGGATTCGGGCGTTGCACGAGCTGCTCGATGAGAGTCTCGATCCGTCGTCGATGGGCCTGATTCGCAGTGACGGTAGCCGCACGTTGAGCATCCGCGAACTGGGTGCCGCGACTGCTGAACTTTCACAAACCGGCTCCGCGCGCGAACCGGACGATGAGATCGTCGAGATCTTCCTCGAAGAGGCGGTGGACATTCTCGACAGCGCCGGGCAAGCCTTGCAGCGTTGGCTGAGCGACGCAAACAATGTTGCGCCGCTGTCGTCGTTACAGCGCGATTTGCACACCCTCAAGGGGGGCGCGCGAATGGCCGAAGTCGAGGCCATTGGGGATCTGGCCCAAGAACTGGAAGGTCTCTACGAAGGTCTGGCGGATCGGCGCTATAGCTACAGCGAAGCGCTTGGTCGCTTGCTGCACAAGAGCCATGACCGTTTGGCGCTGCTGCTTGAACAGTTGCAGAATCATCAGCCGTTGAACCCGGCGCATGAGCTGATCGAGGCAATCCGGCAGTTCCGTCAGGGCGCGTCCGGCAGCGCTGAAACGGCGCAACCGCCCGTTGATCACGAAGGCACCGGGCATGATCCGGAGTTGCTGGAAATCTTCCTCGAAGAAGGTTTCGACATCATCGAAAACTCCGGCGCCGCGTTGTTGCGCTGGCAGGCCGAGCCGGGCAATCGGCAGGAAGTGGAAACCCTGCTGCGCGACCTGCACACGCTCAAGGGCGGCGCGCGGATGGTCGAAATCGGCCCGATCGGCGACCTCGCCCACGAACTCGAATACCTTTACGAAAGTCTCTCCGCCGGGACGTTGCAGGCCTCGACCGAACTGTTTGCGCTGGTGCAGCGCGGCCACGACCGACTGGCGCAGATGCTCGACGCGGTGCGCGCCGGACAACCGTGTCCGCCAGCGGATCGGCTGATCAATGCGATCCAGAGTTTCAGTCATCCGGTCACGCCTGAAGCGCCGCCATTGTTGCCTCTGCCGGTTAAAACCGAGACCGCGCCTGCAGCCGCCGAGGCCAGCGCGGACATGGTCAAGGTCTCCGCCGAACTGCTCGACGAACTGGTCAATCTGGCCGGCGAAACCTCGATCTTCCGTGGCCGCATCGAACAGCAAGTCAATGACGCACAAGTCGCGCTCAATGAGATGGAAACCACCATCGAGCGTATGCGCGACCAGTTGCGCCGGCTCGACACCGAAACCCAGGGGCGCATTCTCAGCCGCCAGCAAGTCGATGGCGAGCGTCTCGGCTACGAGGAATTCGATCCGCTGGAAATGGACCGCCATTCGCAGTTGCAGCAACTGTCGCGGGCGCTGTTCGAATCCGCCTCCGACCTGCTCGACCTCAAGGAAACCCTCGACCGCCGCAACCACGACGCCGAGAACCTGCTGCAACAGCAAGGGCGGATCAACACCGAATTGCAGGAAGGCCTGATGCGCTCGCGCATGGTGCCGTTCGAACGGATGTTGCCGCGCCTCAAACGCATCGTCCGTCAGGTCGCCGAAGAGTTGAACAAAGACGTCGCCTTCGTCATCGGCAACGCTGAGGGCGAAATGGATCGCAACGTGCTGGAGCGCATGGCGGCACCGCTGGAACACATGCTGCGCAACGCCGTCGACCATGGTCTGGAATCTGTCGAGGCGCGGCTGGCGGCGGGCAAACCGGCGCAGGGCACGATCACGCTGGATCTGTCCCGCGAGGGCGGCGACATTGTTTTCGACATCCGCGACGACGGCGCCGGTGTGCCGCTGGAAGCGGTGCGGAACAAGGCGATCAAGCGTGGCTTACTGGCGCCGGACGCCGAGATCAGCGACCGCGATGTGTTGCAGTTTATCCTTCAGCCGGGGTTTTCCACCGCTGAGAAGATCACCCAGATTTCCGGGCGTGGCGTCGGCATGGACGTGGTTCATGAGGAAGTCCGCCAGTTGGGCGGCAGCATGAGTATTGATTCGGTGCCGGGGCAGGGCGTGCATTTCCGCATTCGCCTGCCGTTCACCGTGTCGGTCAACCGCGCGTTGATGGTGCAGTGCGGCGAGGATCAGTATGCGATTCCGCTGAACACTATCGACGGCATCGTCCGCGTCTTGCCGAATGATCTGGACGGGCATTTCCGTCTCGATCCACCGAGCTATCAATACGGCGGCCAACGCTATGAGTTGTGCTATCTGGGCGAACTGCTGAAAACCTCATCGCGGCCAAAACTGCTGGGTCAGAGCCTGCCATTACCGGTGCTGCTGGTACAGTACAACGACCGGCGCATCGCGGTGCAGGTCGACGCCATGGCCGGGACTCGCGAGATCGTGGTGAAAAGCCTCGGCGCGCAATTTGCGGCGGTGCAGGGCGTGTCCGGCGCGACGATTCTTGGCGATGGCCGGGTCGTGCTGATTCTTGATTTACTGGCACCGATCCGCGCGATGCAGGCACGGGTGGCGCAGTATCCGACGGTGCCGGACATCGACAGCGAACCGCACAAACCGTTGCTGGTCATGGTGGTCGACGACTCGGTCACCGTGCGCAAGGTCACCAGCCGTTTGCTCGAACGCCACGGCATGAACGTGCTGACGGCCAAGGATGGCGTCGACGCCATGCTCCTGCTGGAAGAACACATGCCCGACCTGATGCTGCTCGACATCGAAATGCCGCGCATGGACGGCTTCGAAGTGGCCACGCAAGTGCGCAACGACGAACGCCTGCAACACCTGCCGATCATCATGATCACCTCGCGTACCGGGCAAAAACACCGCGACCGCGCCATGGCCATCGGCGTCAACGACTACCTCGGTAAGCCGTATCAGGAATCGGTATTGCTCGAAAGCATTGCCCACTGGAGCAAGAGACATGCATGAGCGCCGCCACAATGCGCGCACCAGCCAACTCACCGGCCTGCTGCTGCCGCTGGCGGATCGCAACCTGATCCTGCCCAACGTCGCCGTGGCCGAGCTGATCGACTATCAGGTCAGCGCCTTCGATCTGGACACGCCGCCGTGGTATCTGGGGCGGGTAACCTGGCGTGAGCGGCAGATTCCGTTGCTGAGCTTTGAATCGGCATGCGGGCAGAAAGTCGTGATTGGAGAGCGGGCGCGGATCGTGATTCTCAATGCGCTGGGTGGGCTGCCGCAGCTGAAGTTCATTGCGCTGCTGGTGCAGGGGATTCCACGGTCTTACAAGCTCGACAGTCAGTTGAGCTATGTCGATGTGCCGTTGTGTGCGCTGGAGCAGGCGGCGGTGCAGGTGGGTGAGCAGGTGGCGAAGGTGCCGGATTTGTTGGCACTTGAGCAGTTGTTGGTGGAGGCGGGGCTGGTCCACTGATCCTGAGTTTGCGTTGATCTTGCTGGCCTCTTCGCGAGCAGGCTCGCTCCCACAGTTGATCTTCAGTGATCCCGGATTTTGCGTACGACACAGACCCCCTGTGGGAGCGAGCCTGCTCGCGAAAGCGCCAGTCGCCACACCTCAATCCGACAGAAAAATCCTCAATCTCTGTCCACAATAAACGACTTTCAGTCTCGTTGTTTAAAGACACTCTGTGTTACGGCTCTACAAATCCTTGCGCCGCTGCCTACGCATGCACCAGAATCCGCCGGCTTGTGCGCCCAAGGCTGGCTGCGTAACTTGGATCGGGTCACTGATTCGCAGTGATCGGGTTTAGCAGCCCGGCTCGTCCTTACCTCGGTTGCACAAATCTCATCCAGTCAGGCATTCGCCTGTACTTGATGGTGGCTGTGCGCATGGCGCCTTCGGGTGCGCCGGGTTGGGGTTTGACCGGTCTGCTAACTTGCGCACAGCCGCCACCCTATCGTTTAGCAGCGGGATGGTGCGGCCTCACAGAGGTTCATCCCCATGTTCAAACCAACGCCAAACCCGCCGGTCACCGACCCGGCATCCCCCTACGAATCGCCCGAATCCAAGAAATTTCACGAAGCCGCCGAGCGCGCGCTCGATCACTACCTCGGCCCGCCAACCGCCGAAATCATGGCCGCACCCTACAAAACCAACAAGCTGTACATGACCGACCCTGAAGCTGATACCGAGTCTCTCCTGGCAGATGCCAGCGAAACCCTCGGCTCGGCCACCGTCATGATCCATAACCATGTGGCAATGGTTGAAGGAACGCACCGCAAAACCCTGCAAGGCATTGCTCAAGTGGTGATGCTGGCGGAGCTGGCAGTTAATCGGGTGCTGGACAGGTTAGTGCCTACGGATTGATCCAGAGCTTTCACTGATTGCACTGGCCCCATCGCTGACAAGCCAGCTCCCACAGTGTCCGGGTTGTATCCGAATCTTGTGAACCACACAAAACCCTGTGGGAGCTGGCTTGTCAGCGATGGGGCCAGTGGCATCAGCAACTTCCTGCCGGCCAACCCCCTGACTCATCGGCGGACTTATCCAGAACTTACGCTGCTTTGGCTGGCCTCTTCGCGAGCAGGCTCACTCCCACAGTTGATCTTCAGTGCCCCCGGTTTTTGCGGACGATAGTGATCCCCTGTGGGAGCGAGCCTGCTCGCGAAGGTGGCAGTGAACGTTACGCTCAGCGTAATGATTCACCACCGCGCTTGATTGATGCCCTCACCCCACACGCCTAACTTAGCTCCACGACAGCGAACCCCGTGGAGTGAGCATGACAACAACAATTTCCCCCGACTCGCGCTGGACGCGGCGGCGTGACGAGAAGCAGCGCCGCCTCGACAAGGTGCGCGGGCTGGCCGACGGTGTGGTGTTGCCCACCGACAAGATCGTCGCCGCGCTCGAAGCGCTGATTCATCCCGGCGACCGTGTGGTGCTTGAAGGCAACAACCAGAAGCAGGCGGATTTCCTCTCCCGCTCGCTGGCCAGGGCCGACCCGGAAAAACTCCACGATCTGCACATGATCATGCCCAGCGTCGGCCGCTCCGAGCACCTCGACCTGTTCGAACGCGGCATCGCTCGCAAGCTCGATTTCTCCTTCGCCGGCACCCAGAGCCTGCGCATCAGCCAGTTGCTCGAAGACGGCCTGCTGGAAATCGGCGCGATCCACACCTACATCGAACTTTACGCCCGCCTTGTGGTGGACCTGATCCCCAACGTCGTGCTCTCGGCCGGGTTCATGGCCGACCGCGCCGGCAACATCTACACCGGACCCAGCACCGAAGACACCCCGGCACTGATCGAACCGGCCGCGTTCAGCGACGGCATCGTCATCGTCCAGGTCAACCAGTTGGTCGATGACGTCAGCGAGTTGCCCCGTGTGGACATTCCTGCGTCGTGGGTCGATTTTGTGGTGGTGGCGGACAAGCCGTTCTACATTGAACCGCTGTTCACCCGCGATCCACGGCACATCAAGCCTGTGCATGTGTTGATGGCGATGATGGCGATTCGCGGCATCTACGAAAAACACAACGTGCAGTCGCTCAATCACGGCATCGGTTTCAACACCGCCGCCATCGAATTGATCCTGCCGACCTACGGCGAGTCTCTTGGCTTGAAGGGCAAGATTTGCCGCAACTGGACGCTCAACCCGCACCCGACATTGATCCCGGCGATCGAGAGCGGCTGGGTCGAAAGCGTGCATTGCTTCGGCACCGAACTGGGCATGGAAAACTACATCGCCGCGCGCCCCGACGTGTTCTTCACCGGCCGCGACGGCTCGCTGCGCTCCAACCGGATGTTCTGCCAACTGGCCGGGCAATACGCGGTGGATCTGTTTATCGGCGCGACGTTGCAGGTCGATGGAGACGGCCATTCTTCCACCGTTACCCGTGGCCGACTCGCCGGTTTCGGTGGCGCGCCGAACATGGGCCACGACCCACGCGGTCGCCGTCACGGCACGCCGGCATGGCTCGATATGCGCCACGACGACTCGCAGCAACCGATGTTGGAGCGCGGCAAGAAACTTGTGGTGCAAATGGTCGAGACCTTCCAGGAGGGCGGCAAACCGACCTTCGTCGAAACCCTCGACGCGGTGGAAGTGGCGAAGAAAAGCGGCATGCCGCTGGCGCCGATCATGATCTACGGTGACGACGTCACCCACCTGCTCACCGAAGAAGGCATCGCCTATCTGTACAAGGCGCGCTCGCTGGAAGAGCGTCAGGCGATGATCGCCGCCGTTGCGGGCGTCACCGCCATCGGCCTGCGCCACAACCCGAAAGACACTGAACGCATGCGCCGCGAAGGCCTGATCGCCTTGCCCGAAGACCTCGGCATCCGCCGCACCGACGCCACCCGCGAACTGCTGGCGGCGAAGAGCGTGGCCGATCTGGTCGAGTGGTCCGGCGGCCTCTACAACCCGCCCGCCAAATTCAGGAGCTGGTAATGCACGCACTCAACCTGCAAGCGAAACCGATAACCCTGACCGAGCGACTGGCCGACCTGGCAGTGGACGCGTTGATCGACGAAGCGGATCTGTCGCCGAAACCGGCGCTGGTCGATCGTCGTGGCAACGGCGCACACACCGATTTGCATTTGGGCCTGATGCACGCCTCGGCATTGTCGTTGTGGCCAGCGTTCAAGGAGATGACCGAGGCCGCCATTGAAGTCGGCGAGATCAATCAAACGTTGCGTGAAAGCATTGGCCGCATCGGCCGTGAAGGCGAGCAAGCGATGCTCGCCACCACCAACGGTGTGAACACGCATCGCGGGGCGATCTGGGCCTTGGGTCTGTTGGTGACGGCCGCTGCGCTGGAACCGCAATCCTCCAGCGCCAATGCCGTGACCCTGCGCGCTGCACGTCTGGCCTTGCTGGACGATCGCCACGCACCCAAACCCTTGAGCCACGGCGCCCAAGTCGCCTTGCGTTACGGCGCCCGTGGTGCCCGTGAAGAGGCACAACTCGGCTTCCCCTCGGTGCTGCAACGTGGCCTGCCGCAACTGAAGAAAAGCCGCACCGCCGGCCACGGCGAACAGAACGCCCGGCTCGACGCCTTGCTGGCGATCATGACCGACCTGGCCGACACCTGCGTTTTGTATCGCGCCGGAGAGCAAGGCCTGCAAGCCATGCAACAGGGTGCGCAAGCCGTGCTCGACGCTGGCGGCAGCGCCAGCCTCACTGGTCGCCGGCGCCTGCACGAACTGGATCAACAACTCATCGCATTGAATGCCTCGCCCGGCGGCGCCGCCGACTTGCTCGCCGCCGCGCTGCTGCTCGATCGCATCGAGCGCGACGGCATCCTTCAGGGAGCGTTTTGATGGAAACCCTATCGTTTGAATTCCCCGCCGGGCAGCCGCCACGCGGGCGGGCGCTGGTCGGTTGTGTTGGCTCCGGTGACCTGGAAGTGCTGATCGAACCGGGGCTGGCCGGCAAGTTGACGATCAACGTGCAGACCTCGGTCAACGGCGCACAGCTGCGCTGGCAGCATCTGTTTGCGCGGATGTTCGACGGCACCACGCCGCCAGCGATGGCCATCGATATCCACGATTTCGGCGCGACGCCGGGGGTGGTGCGCTTGCGTCTGGAACAAGGTTTCGAGGAGATCGGCCATGACTGACAGCGCAGCGCTTCTCAATAAGCACAGCTTCGTCGAACTCGGCGCGCGGCAACGGGCGAAAGCCTTGCTCGACGCCGGCAGCTTTCGCGAATTGCTCGATCCTTTTCAACGGGTGATGTCGCCGTGGCTCGAACGCCAGGGCGTGGTGCCGCAAGCCGATGACGGCGTGGTGATCGCCAAGGGCAGCGTCGACGGTTTGCCGGTGGTGATCGCCGCCATCGAAGGCGCATTTCAGGGTGGCAGCCTCGGCGAAGTCGGCGGGGCGAAGATTGCCGGTGCGCTGGAACTGGCCGCCGAGGACAACCGCAAAGGCATCCCGACCCGCGCCGTGTTGCTGCTGGAAACCGGGGGTGTGCGCTTGCAGGAAGCCAATCTTGGCTTGGCGGCGATTGCCGATATTCATGCGGCGATTGTCGATTTGCAGCGGTACCAACCGGTGGTTGGCGTGGTTGCGGGCAGCGTCGGTTGCTTCGGCGGCATGTCGATTGCCGCCGCGTTGTGCAGCTATTTGCTGGTGACTCAGGAAGCACGCCTCGGCCTGAACGGCCCGCAAGTGATCGAGCAGGAAGCCGGGATCGAAGAATACGACTCCCGCGACCGGCCTTTCATCTGGAGCCTGACCGGTGGCGAGCAGCGCTTTGCCAGTGGCTTGGTGGATCGTTATGTCGCTGATGACGTGGCGAAGATTCGTCAGCAGGTCGGCGAGTTGTTGCAGCAAGGCTTGCCGACTCAGCCGCGCAGCCAAAGGGCCGAGTGGTTCCTGCAACGGTTGGCGAGTCTGGACACTGACAAGCAAATCGAACCGTTGGTGGTTCGCGATCTGTATCAAGGAGAGCGCTCATGAGTGGTTATTCATTGCGCGGTTTGAACTGGTTCAACGCGTTGAGCGCTGGGGCGAAAGCGGTAGACGGTTTGCCGCCGTCGTTGAAGGTTGCCGATGGCGAACTCGGGCGCTTTCTGGCCGTGGTCGCTGATCCTGAAAACCGTTTTCCCCGTGCTCGCAACGGCGAAGTCGGATTGCTGGAAGGCTGGGGTTTGGCCAAGGCTGTGGATGACGCAATCACCGCTGACCGCGACAAAACTCAAAAGCGCCCGTTGATCGCCATCGTCGATGTACCGAGCCAGGCCTATGGTCGTCGCGAAGAAGCCCTCGGTATTCATCAGGCCCTTGCCGGTGCCGCGGACAGTTATGCCCGTGCACGGCTGGCCGGGCATCCGGTGATTGCGTTGTTGGTGGGTAAGGCCATGTCCGGTGCGTTTCTCGCCCACGGCTATCAGGCCAACCGCTTGATCGCCCTGCGTGACCCCGGCGTGATGGTGCACGCGATGGGCAAGGCCTCGGCGGCGCGGGTGACTTTGCGCAGCGTCGAAGAACTGGAAGCGCTGGCCGCCAGCGTGCCGCCGATGGCGTATGACATCGACAGTTACGCCAGCCTCGGGCTGCTTTGGGAAACCCTGTCGGTGCAGCAGATCGAACAGCCGACCGCGGAGGATCTGGCGCGGGTGACTGAGTGCCTGAGGCAAGCAATCGGCGATGTCACCGGCAGTGATTTGGGCGGTCGTCTCGGTGCGAAAAATCGCGAAGCGTCCAGCCGCGTGCGCGCGTTGCTGAGGGCGCAGTGGTGAACACGCCGCTGGCCCACGATCTGCTCTGGGGCATGACGCCGGCGCAGTTGCCGGCGGATGCGCCGCAGTGGGCGATTGAGTCGCTCACTGCCGGGCAACCGGTGGTGGTGCGTCGGGCCTTGAGTGCTGAGGGTTTTGTTGCCGTGGGCGTGCGCGGTGTATTGCGTGAACAGCGGTTGACGGCGTTCATGGCGCTCGATTCGATTGCCTGTCGGGTCAGCCCGGAGGCGCTGTGTCACGTCGACAGTGAGCGTGATTTGCCGGCACTGCGTGCGCTCAAGCAATTGCGGCCGATGCTCGATGATTGCGGTTGGGTCTGGGGTGTCAGCGGCAGTGCCGGGTTTGAACTGGCCAGCGGATTTAAGGCGATGCACGTGGCCAGTGACCTCGATCTGATTCTGCGCACGCCGCAACTGATCACCCGAAATCGGGCACGCAAACTGGTTGAGTTTCTCGATCTGGCCGCGTGCCGGGTCGACCTGCAATTGCAGACACCATTCGGTGCGGTCGCATTGCGCGAGTGGGCCGGCGGATCTGCACGTGTGCTGCTGAAAAACGAGTATCAGGCCTGTCTGGTGGCTGATCCATGGAACCCGCAGGAGCAGGCAGCGTGAGTAGCTTGCTGGTGTTCCCCGGCCAGGGCGCGCAGCAGCCGGGCATGCTCCAGCGTTTGCCTCGGGAAACGCTGGTCGAGGCCACTGATGTACTGGGTGAAGATGTCTTGCAGCTCGATTCTGCCGAAGCGCTGCGCAGCACAAGGGCGGTGCAACTCTGTCTGCTGATCGCCGGGGTCGCAGCTTCGCGGCAGCTGTTGCAGGACGGTTTGAACGCGGACTATGTCGCCGGCCTGTCCATCGGTGCTTACCCGGCAGCGGTTGTCGCTGGGGCCTTGAGCTTCAGCGATGCCTTGCATCTGGTCAGCCTGCGCGGTGAGTTGATGCAGCAAGCTTATCCACAGGGCTTTGGCATGACCGCGATCATCGGCTTGCAATTATCCACCGTCGAAACGCTGTTGGCGCAGGTGCACAGCGAGGATTCGCCGGTGTATCTGGCCAACATCAATGCCGACAATCAGGTGGCGATTGCCGGCAGTGACGAGGCCATGCAAGCGGTGGCTGAACTGGCGCGCAGTCGCGGCGCCGGTCTGGCAAAACGTCTGGCAGTGAGTGTTCCTTCGCACTGCCCACTGCTGGACGAACCGGCGCTAACCCTTGCGCAAGCGTTCGCCAACGTAGAGTTGAAAACCCCGAAAATCGCCTACCTGAGCGGCAGCCGCGCTCGGCCGGTGATCAAGGTCGACGCCCTGCGCGACGACCTCGCCTTCAACATGTGCCGCGTGGTGGATTGGCGCAGCACCGTGCAAAGCGCTTACGAGCGTGGCGTGCGTTTACAGATCGAACTGCCGCCCGGTGCGGTGCTGACCGGGCTGGCGCGCCGGGTGTTCGAGCAAGGCACCGTCACTGCCTTCGACAGTGCTCGTCTCGACACCTTGCAGGCGCTGTTGCGAGAGGAGGGTGGCCGCCAACTCTAAAACCGCCGACTCATGCTTCGAACAACAAAAACAACATTCGACGATGCACTTTGAGGACTACAACAATGATTATTTACGGTGTGGCGCTGCTGGCGATCTGTACGCTGGCAGGGGTGATCATGGGCGACATGCTCGGCGTGTTGCTGGGCGTCAAATCCAACGTCGGCGGGGTCGGCATCGCCATGATCCTGCTGATCTGCGCGCGGCTGTGGATGCAAAAACGCGGCGGCATGACCAAGGAGTGCGAGATGGGCGTCGGCTTCTGGGGCGCCATGTACATTCCGGTGGTGGTGGCGATGGCCGCGCAACAGAACGTCGTCACCGCGCTGCACGGCGGCCCGGTGGCGGTGTTGGCGGCGATTGGTTCGGTGGTGATCTGTGGCTGCACGATTGCCTTGATCAGCCGCTCCCACAAGGGCGAACCGTTACCCGACGAACCGGCGAAAATCACCCCGGTCGGCACGCCAGTAGGAGGTCGCTGATATGTGGGATCTCATCGAAAAAGGTCTGGAGCACAACGGTCTGATCACTGCCTTCGCCTTCGTCGGCGTGATCATGTGGGTGTCGGTCATTCTCTCCAAACGCCTGACCTTCGGGCGCATTCACGGCTCGGCGATTGCCATCGTTATCGGTCTGGTGCTGGCATGGGTCGGCGGCACCATGACCGGCGGGCAGAAGGGCCTGGCGGATCTGACGCTGTTCTCTGGCATCGGCTTGATGGGTGGGGCGATGCTGCGTGATTTTGCGATTGTTGCCACGGCGTTTGAGGTGCAGGCGACCGAGGCGAAGAAGGCCGGGATGATCGGCGTGATCGCGCTGCTGCTGGGCACGATCCTGCCGTTCATTGTCGGCGCGTGCATGGCCTGGGCGTTTGGTTATCGCGATGCGGTGAGCATGACCACCATTGGCGCGGGCGCGGTGACTTACATTGTCGGGCCAGTGACGGGCGCGGCGATTGGCGCGACGTCGGACGTGATGGCCTTGTCGATTGCCACCGGGTTGATCAAGGCGATTCTGGTGATGGTCGGCACGCCGGTCGCGGCGCGCTGGATGGGTCTGGATAACCCGCGTTCGGCGATGGTGTTTGGTGGTCTGGCCGGGACGGTGAGTGGGGTGACGGCCGGGCTGGCGGCGACGGATCGGCGGTTGGTGCCTTATGGGGCGTTGACGGCGACGTTCCACACCGGGCTTGGGTGCTTGCTGGGGCCTTCGCTGTTGTTCTTCATTGTTCGCGCGATTGTGGGCTAGGTTCGGGTTTTGAGTCGTCTGGCCTGACGCCTTCGCGAGCAGGCTGGGGGTGTCAGAAATTTTGTGTTCGGGCATAACATGAGTAAGAGGTGCATGTATGCCAACCAAAAAGAAACCCCTGCGTGACCTACCAAAAATCCCCAAGGAGCTGCTCGAAGAGTTCGGTGAGGGGCTGATTACCGCAGAGGCTATTGAAGACGCTTCTGCGGCCTTCAAGAAGGCCTTGATTGAGCGAGCATTGAGTGCCGAGCTCGGTCACCACCTGGGGTATCCGCCGGGCGCGCAGCGCCCAGAGGATGAAACCAACCAGCGCAATGGCAAAACGGGCAAGACGATTTTGACGGGGGATGGCCCGCTGCGGCTGGAGATTCCCCGTGATCGGGATGGCAGTTTTGCCCCCATTCTGATCCCCAAGCATGAGCGGCGTTACACCGGTTTTGATGACAAGATCATCGCCATGTATGCCCGAGGCATGACCGTTCGAGAAATCCGCGCTTTCCTCTCTGAGCAATACGGGACGGACGTTTCCCATGACTTCATCAGCTCAGTCACGCACGAGGTGATGGAGGAAATTGGTGCGTGGCAACAGCGACCGCTTGAGCCGATGTACCCAGTCATTTTCTTCGATGCGCTGCGGGTCAAGATCCGAGAAGAAGGCCTTGTCCGCAACAAGGCGATTTACTTGGCGCTGGGTGTTTTACCCGATGGAACGCGCGATATTCTTGGTATCTGGATCGAAAACACCGAGGGTGCGAAGTTCTGGATGAAGGTCTTCAACGACCTCAAGACCCGCGGCGTAGAGGACGTGCTGATCGCCGTGACTGACGGTCTCAAAGGCATGCCAGAGGCGCTAAGCGCAGTATTTCCGGCAACAACGCTGCAAACATGCATCGTCCACTTGATCCGCAACAGCCTCGATTACGCGGCGTGGGACAAGCGCCGTGAGCTGGCCAAGGCGCTAAAACCGATCTATCAAGCCATCAACGCAGAAGCGGCTGAGGAAGCACTGGATGCCTTTGAAAATGGCCCTTGGGGTAAGCAATACCCAACGGTGGTGGCGGCCTGGAGACGAGCCTGGGATCGAGTGATTCCATTTTTTGTCTTCCCGCCTGCCATTCGAAAAGTGATCTATACGACCAACGCTATCGAAAGCATCAACGCTCAGCTACGCAAGATCATCAAGACCCGGGGCCACTTCCCGACGGATGACGCAGCGACCAAGCTGATCTGGCTTGGGCTGCGTAACATCACGGCAAACTGGGGCTCGGCGGCTCATGACTGGAAGAGTGCGATGAACCAATTTGCGATTCTGTACGGAGATCGATTTATCAGGCCGACCTGGTAAAACCCGGCCTGCCTGACGGCAGGCCATTACCGGCCCGCACACAAAAAATCTGACACTCTCAGCAGGCTCGCTTCCACAGGGAAATGCATTCCAAATGTGGGAGCGAGCCTGCTCGCGAAGGAGGCACCTCGGTCTCAAGCCTGGCGATTGGCATACATCCGACACTCCGCCAACAGCGCCAACAAATTCGGATCCCTCTCCTTGGCCTTCAAAAACACCACACCAATGTGCTGCTGCAACCGGTACTTCTCCTGCAACGGAATCAGCTTCACCCGGTTCTCATACACCGCCGCAATCCGCCCCGGCAGTAACGCATAGCCCACCCCCGAACTGACCATGCTCAACAGCGTGAAGATGTCATTCACCTGCATCGCCACCTTCGGCTCGAACCCTGCCTGCTTGAACACCCGATTGCCGTCCTGATGGGTGGCGAAGCCTTGGGTCAGGGTGATAAACGTCTCGTCGCGCACTTCTGCCAGATCCACTTCACTGCGCTGGGCGAACCTTGAATCCGCCGGGGTGGCGAGGAAGATGTCGTCGGAGAACAGCGCAATCTGCTCGCAGTCCGGATCGTTGATGCTGTCGTCCAGCGACACCAGGATCGCGTCGACTTCCATGTTCTTCAGCTTGTAGAGCAGGTCGATATTCGAGCCGAGGATCAGGTCGATGTTGAGTTCGCTGCGGCGGATCTTCAGGCCCATGATCAGTTGCGGCACAGTCTTCACCGTCAGCGAGTACAGCGAGCCCAGCTTGAAGCGTTCTGCGGAGAACCCGGCGGCTTCGCGGGTCAGGCGCACGCTTTCGACCACGTCCTGAATCAGCTTCTGCGCGCGTTCTTCGAGCACGTAAGCACTTTCCAGCGGCGTCAGGTTGCGCCCTTCGTGTTTGAACAGCGGGCAGCGCAGGGCGCTTTCCAGCGAGTGAATCGCGCGGTGCACGCTGACGTTGCTGGTCTGCAACTCGGCAGCGGCGCGGGCCAGATTGCCGGTGCGCATGAAAGCGAGGAACACCTCGAGTTTTTTCAGGGTCAACTCTTCGTCGATCAGCATGGCGCGGACTCTTTTTTATGTCGGTCGATTGTGCACGGTATGCGCCGCTCTTTGTAGGAGCTGCCGAAGGCTGCGATCTTTGCTTTTCAAGATCAAAAGATCGCAGCCTTCGGCAGCTCCTACAGGGATCGTGTTTAACGGAAACATTGCGCTTTTACGCTCAAGGCCCGAGCCTTGCGCGCTGCGGTAACGAAACTGAGGTGAGCAATACATGTATCACGGAGAACGATTGAACGCCTGGACGCCTGGACGCATCTGGTCGGGGCGGTGGCGGCGTTTATTGGCGGGGTGTGGATGCTGGTCATTGCCTGCCTGGACGGCAGTCCGTGGAAGATTGTCAGTGTGGCGATTTACGCCTTTACCCTGCTGGTGCTCTACAGCGCGTCCACCGTGTACCACAGCGTGCGCGGGCGCAAGAAAGCGATCATGAAGAAGGTTGATCACTTTTCGATCTACCTGCTGATCGCCGGCAGTTACACGCCGTTCTGTCTGGTGACCCTGCGCGGGGTCTGGGGCTGGACGCTGTTCGGGATTGTCTGGGGGCTGGCGCTGATTGGCATCCTGCAAGAGATCAAGCCGCGTTCCGAAGCGCGGATTCTGTCGATCGTCATTTATGCGGTGATGGGCTGGATTGTGCTGGTGGCGGTCAAACCGTTACTGGCGGCGCTGGGCACCACCGGTTTTGCTTGGTTGGCCACGGGCGGGGTTTTGTACACCGTGGGGATTATCTTCTTTGCCCTGGATCACCGGTTGCGGCATGCCCACGGGATTTGGCATTTGTTCGTGATTGCCGGGAGTTTGCTGCACTTTGTGGCGATTATGTTTTATGTCCTGTGAATGCGATTCCTGTGGGAGGGGGCTTGCTCCCGAAGGCGCCAGGTCAGCCAACATCATTGTTGAATGACATACCGCATTCGGGAGCAAGCCCCCTCCCACAGTGTATTTCCAGTGAACACAAATTCTTTGTACACCCAAGATCTACTGTGGGAGCGGGCTTGCTCGCGAAGAGGCCCTAGAAATCACCCCACAATTGTTGAGCCACCGCCAACGCCACAACCGGCGCCGTCTCGGTGCGCAACACTCGCGGGCCGAGGCGCGCAGCGTGGAAACCATTGCCTTTGGCCTGCTCGACCTCGGCGTCGGACAAGCCACCCTCCGGCCCGATCAGAAACGCCAGCGTCGAAGGTTTCGCATGACTCACCAGCGGCTCGGCCACCGGATGCAGCACCAGCTTCAGATCCGCTTCAGTCTGCTTGATCCAGTCGGCTAACAGCACTGGCGGATGAATCACCGGCACCCGCGAACGACCGCATTGCTCGCACGCACTGATCGCCACTTGGCGCCAGTGCAGGAGGCGTTTGTCGGCGCGTTCGTCCTTCAGGCGTACTTCGCAGCGCTCGCTGAAAATCGGGGTGATCTCAGTGACGCCCAGTTCGGTGGCTTTCTGAATCGCCCAGTCCATTCGCTCGCCACGGGACAGGCCCTGGCCGAGATGAATCTGCAACGGCGATTCAACCTGGCCGGGCAACTGCTCGTCGATCTGCACGACAACGCGTTTCTTGCCGACTTCCACCAGCGATCCGCGAAACTCATGGCCGGAGCCGTCGAACATCTGCACCGCATCGCCCTCGGCCATGCGCAGCACGCGACTGATGTAATGCGCCTGGGCTTCCGGCAATTCGTGTTCGCCAGTGCTCAGCGGGGCGTCGATAAAGAAGCGGGACAGTCTCATTTCGGGTCTCTGAAAAGATGTGAATCAGTTGAATCGGTGTCGGTTTCATTCGCGAGCAGGCTCGCTCCCACAGGGGAATGCATTCCAGGGTGGGAGCGAGCCTGCTCGCGAAAGCGGCAGTTCAGGCACCACAAATTTTGAATCAGCCCGGATCGCGGAAACCGGGGTGGAAATCCTTCGGCACGGCCACGCTGACACTGTCACGGGTGGCAATGTCGATGCCTTCGCTGGCCACTTCGGCAAGGAAGTCGATCTGCTCCGGGGTGATCACGTACGGCGGCAGGAAATACACCACGCTGCCCAGCGGCCGCAGCAACGCGCCACGCTCCAGCGCATGCTGGAACACCTTCAAACCGCGCCGTTCCTGCCAAGGGTAGGCCTCTTTGCTGGCTTTATCCTTGACCATCTCGATGGCCAGGACCATGCCAGTCTGACGCACTTCAGAGACGTTCGGATGATCAACCAGATGCGCCGTGGCCGAGGCCATGCGTTGGGCGAGGGCCTTGTTGTTCTCGATCACGTTGTCCTGTTCGAAGATATCCAGCGTCGCCAGCGCCGCCGCACAGGCCAGCGGGTTGCCGGTGTAGCTGTGCGAATGCAGGAAGGCGCGCAGGGTTGGGTAGTCGTCGTAGAACGCGCTGTAGACCTCGTCGGTGGTCAGGCACGCGGCCAGCGGCAGATAGCCGCCGGTCAGGGCTTTGGACAGGCAGAGGAAGTCTGGGCGGATGCCGGCCTGTTCACAGGCGAACATCGTCCCGGTACGGCCGAAGCCGACGGCGATTTCGTCAAGGATCAGGTGTACGCCGTAACGGTCACAGGCCTCACGCAGCAGCTTGAGATACACCGGGTGATACATGCGCATGCCGCCCGCGCCCTGAATCAACGGCTCGACGATCACCGCTGCAACGCTGTCATGGTGCTCGGCCAGCGTCTGTTCCATGGCCGCAAACATGTTGCGCGAATGTTCTTCCCAGCTCATGCCTTGCGGACGCCCGTAGCAATCCGGGCTCGGCACCTTGATGGTGTCCATCAACAGGGCTTTGTAGGTTTCGGTGAACAGCGGCACGTCGCCAACCGCCATCGCTGCCATGGTTTCGCCGTGGTAGCTGTTGGTCAGGGTGACGAAGCGTTTCTTGGCAGGCGTGCCGCGATTGAGCCAATAGTGGAAGCTCATTTTCAGCGCGACTTCGATGCAGGACGAACCGTTATCGGCGTAGAACACCCGGTTCAGGCCTTCCGGCGTCATTTTCACCAGACGCTCGGACAGCTCGATCACCGGTTGATGGCTGAAACCGGCGAGAATCACGTGTTCCAGTTGATCGACCTGATCCTTGATGCGCTGGTTGATCCGCGGGTTGGCGTGGCCGAACACGTTGACCCACCAGGAGCTGACGGCATCGAGGTAGCGTTTGCCTTCGAAGTCTTCGAGCCAGACGCCTTCACCGCGTTTGATCGGGATCAGCGGCAGCTGTTCGTGGTCTTTCATCTGGGTGCAGGGATGCCACAACACCGCGAGATCGCGTTGCATCCACTGGTTATTCAGGCCCATTTACAGTCTCCTCGAGGCGGCTCGCGTCAGGCGCGGGCAAACAATCGCGCAAGCCTATGCAATGCATCGCACGGGGACAACCCATTGTGTCAATTGAGCTACTTTGTATGAGCCGATAGACGTCGCTGGCGGCGTTTTGATGGCTAACGTATTCTTCGCGGTTCTTTGGGTCGTCTGACCCGCAAAACTGCTTTTTCCTACGTGTTTTCCGGAGTTCGCTGAATGTCTGTCGGTTGGCTGCGCGCCTGTGCGCTGGTGATGTTGGGGCTGTTCAGCGTTAACGCGCTGGCCAAGGATAAAACCGCAATCGTGATCGGCGGCGGCCTGTCGGGTCTGACCGCCGCTTACGAGCTGCAAAACAAAGGCTGGCAGGTGACCCTGCTGGAAGCCAAGCCAGGCATGGGCGGTCGCTCGGGCATGGCCACCAGCGAGTGGATCGGCAACGACAAGACGCAGCCGGTGCTGAACAAGTACGTCTCGACGTTCAAGCTGGGCACCACGCCGGCCCCGGAATTCGTGCGTACCCCGGGTTATCTGATCGACGGCGAATATTTTTCCGCCGCTGATCTGGCGACCAAGCAACCGGCTACCGCCGAGGCCTTGAAGCGTTACCAGAAAACCCTCGACGACCTGGCGCGCTCGATTGACGATCCGCAAAACCCGGCGGCGACCAACACCCTGCACGCACTGGACCAGATCAACGTGTCGAGCTGGCTCGACAAGCAGAACCTGCCGGCCACCGCGCGTCAGTTGATCAACCAGGACATCCGTACCCACTACGACGAGCCTTCGCGTCTGTCGCTGCTGTATTTCGCCCAGCAGAACCGCGTGTATCGCGGCGTCTCCGACCGTGACCTGCGCGCCTCGCGTCTGGTCGGCGGCAGCCAGGTGCTGGCGCAGGCCTTCGTCAAACAGATCAAGACCATCAAGACCAACTCGCCGGTTTCCGCTATCAGCCAGGACAAGGACGGCGTGACCGTCAAGGTCGGCAGTGTCGGTTATCAGGCCGATTACGTGGTGTTGGCCGTACCGCTGCGTGCGCTGAGCAAGATTCAGCTGACGCCGGCGCTGGATGCCCAGCATATGGCAGCGATCAAGGGCACCAACTACGGCTGGCGCGACCAGATCATGCTGAAGTTCAAGACGCCGGTTTGGGAAAGCAAGGCGCGCATGTCCGGCGAAATCTACAGCAACGCAGGTCTGGGCATGTTGTGGATCGAGCCGGCGCTGAAGGGCGGCGCCAACGTGGTGATCAACCTGTCCGGCGACAACTCCCGCGTGATGCAGGCGTTCGGCGACAAGCAGATGGTCGATCAGGTGCTGATCCGTCTGCACGCGTTTTATCCACAGGCCCGTGGCTCGTTCACCGGTTATGAAATCCGTCGCTACAGCACCGACCCGTCGATGGGCGGCGCTTACCTGGCCTACGGCCCGGGCCAGATCAGCAAGTTCTGGCGTATCTGGGAACGCCCGCTGCAACGCGTAGCGTTCGCCGGCGAACACACCGACACCTTGTACCCTGGCACCCTGGAAGGCGCCTTGCGCACCGGTCAGCGTGCAGCCAGCCAGGTTGAAGATCTGGCGGCAGGCAAATCGTTCGAACCGGCCAAAGTGGTGCCGGCCGCAGCAGCGGCAGGCGCGGCAGGTGCCGTGGCGGCGAAGAAGGGCAACTTCTTCAGCAATCTGTTTGGCGGTTCGGATGATGAGAAGAAGCCAGAGCCTGTGAAGGCGCCTGAGCCGGCTCCAGCGCCAGTAGCGCCTGCGCCAACCCCGGCACCTGCGCCAGCTCCGGTGGAAGCACCGAAGCCAGCGGCCCCGGTGAAAGCCGAGCCTGCGAAAAAAGCGGCGGCCAAGCCGGCAGCGAAGAAGCCTGCGGCCAAAACCGAAGCGAAAAAGCCAGCGGCGAAACCGGCGGCGAAAAAGGCTGAACCGGCGAAGAAGTCGGCGGCCAAGCCTGCAGCCAAGCCTGCGGCAACGACCGAGACCAAGGCGCAGTAAAGCCTTGCGGTGAATGAAGAAGCGCGGCGCTTATGCCGCGCTTTTTTTTGCCTGAGCGACCGCTTTCGCGAGCAAGCCCGCTCCCACATTTGACCGTATTTCTTCAGTTGGAATGCGATCACCTGTGGGCGCGGGCTTGCTCGCGAAGGGGCCGGCGCAGGCAACCCGATTCCATTGCCTTGTAATAACATCCCGCCACACTTTCGCCTTTAATCTTTCCTTAACACGCCACTTTCAGACTCTTGATCGTATTTCTCGATATTTCAAAGCGAAATTTTCCGCTTTAATTCGATAGATAACTCGCTAGTCTTGGTTCGCAGTTCTCACAGGATTTGGGCAATGCAGCTACGTAACTCTTCTTCGCGCTATGGTTGGGTCAGCATCTTCATGCACTGGGGTGTGGCGCTGGCGGTCTTCGGACTGTTTGCTCTCGGCCTGTGGATGGTAGCTCTGGATTACTACAGCACCTGGCGCAAAGACGCGCCGGATCTGCACAAGAGCATCGGTCTGGTACTGCTGGGTGTGATGGTGTTGCGGGTGCTGTGGCGCTTTCTCAGCCCACCGCCGCCGACGCTGCAAAGCTACAGCCGCATGACCCGAATTGGCGCCAAATTCGGCCATGGGTTTCTGTATTTCGCGCTGTTTGCTGTGATGCTTGCCGGTTACCTGATTTCCACCGCAGACGGTGTCGGGATCCCGGTGTTTGGCCTGTTTGAAGTTCCTGCACTGGTTTCCGGGCTACCGGATCAGGCAGATACCGCTGGGGTGATTCATCTCTGGCTGGCATGGGCACTGGTAATTTTTTCCGGTCTCCATGCGTTGGCAGCATTGAAGCACCACTTTATCGATCGTGATGCGACTCTGACGCGAATGCTCGGTCGCAAAGCCTGAAATTCAACCTCGACTCAAAGGAAAAGAAAGCATGTTGAAAAAGACTCTGGCCGCTCTGGCAATCGGTTCTGCACTGCTCTCGGCTGGTCAGGCCATGGCTGCGGACTACAAAATCGACAAGGAAGGCCAGCACGCCTTCGTTGACTGGAAAATCAGCCACCTGGGTTACAGCTTCATCCACGGTACGTTCAAAGATTTCGACGGTACTTTCTCCTGGGATTCGGCCAAGCCTGAAGCCAGCAAGATTTCCGTTGACGTGAAAACCGCCAGCCTGTGGTCGAACCACGCCGAGCGTGACAAGCACATCGCCAGCAAAGATTTCCTGGATGTGGGCAAATTCGCTGACGCCAAGTTCGTCTCCACCGCCGTCAAATCGACCGGTGACAAGACCGCTGACGTGACCGGTGATCTGACCCTGCATGGTGTGACCAAGCCTGTGACCTTCAAGGCCACGTTCAACGGCGAAGGCAAGGATCCATGGGGCGGCGAGCGCGCTGGCTTCAACGCCAAAACCACCCTCAACCTGAACGATTTCGGGATCAAGGGCCCAGGTCCTTCCTCGCAAACCGCGGATCTGGACATCTCGCTGGAAGGCGTGAAAGTTAAATAACTTTCCCCCGCCACACAAAAACGCCCCCGGTCGAAAGGCCGGGGGCGTTTTTTATTGCCTGCGACACACACATCCCCTGTGGGAGCGAGCCTGCTCGCGAAGGCGGCGGGTCAGTCAGCAATGATGTTGGCTGAATGACCGCTTTCGCGAGCAGGCTCGCTCCCACAGGGGAAATACGGTGATTCAGGGGTATTTGTGGCGCCATAAAAAATGCCCCGGCTCTTGCGAGGCGGGGCATTTTTTATGGCGGCGTTAACTCAGCGATTGCGGGTGAGCAATGCCGGTTTTTCACCGCGCGGGCGGGTTGGCAGTTGATCGAGCTGCTCAGGTGTCGGGAAGCGGTCGGCTTTCGATTCCTTGTGCATGATCTTTGGGCCGTTGCTGCGCGGGTTCTGCACTGCTGGCTCGCTACGTGGCTGATCGTCACGGGCCGGGCGGCGGTTGCGCGAGGACGAGGATGAGTCGTCGCGACGACCCGACTGACCATCACGCGGTGCGCCGTTGCGCGGGCCGCTGCGTTTGGCTGGCGGGGTGCCAGTGCTCGAACCGTTGCTGTTGCGCGGGCCGTTTTGGCGACCTTGCGACTGACCGCCGCGTGGTGCGCCGGTGCCAGCGCCTGCGCCCTGAGCCGGTGCGCCTGGACGACGGCCGCGGCCGCCGGCTGGAGCAGGCTTGGGCACGTAGTCAACGCGGTTACCGAAGTTATCGATATCGTCGTCGAGGAACTCGTCCGGAGCGCGATCAGCCGCAGCGCGTGGCGGCTGCGATGGCTGACGCTGTTCGCGGGCCGGAGTACCTTCGCGCGGCTTCTGTTGACGGGCAGGACGCTCGCCACGTTCACCGGCCGGTTTTTCCTTGCCCTTGTCCTTGCCTTTGTCTTTACGACCGCCGCCACCGCCGCCGCCATTCGGGCCGTCACCGCGTGGGCCACGGGAATTGCGTGGGTTACGCACGTCCGGACGCTCGCGCACTTCAGGCTTCTCGGCCTCGATGGTGCTGGAGTCGAAACCCATCAGGTCGCCGTCGGCGATCTTCTGCTTGGTCATGCGCTCGATGCTTTTCAGCAGCTTTTCTTCGTCCGGTGCGACCAGCGAGATCGCTTCGCCCGAGCGACCGGCACGGCCAGTACGGCCGATACGGTGCACGTAGTCTTCATCGACGTTTGGCAGTTCGAAGTTGACCACGTGTGGCAACTGGTCGATGTCCAGACCACGCGCGGCGATGTCGGTAGCCACCAGAATGCGCACTTCGCCAGCCTTGAAGTCGGCCAGGGCTTTGGTGCGAGCGTTCTGGCTCTTGTTGCCGTGAATCGCGACAGCCGGCAGACCGTGCTTGTCGAGGTACTCGGCCAGACGGTTGGCGCCGTGCTTGGTACGGGTGAACACCAGCACCTGTTCCCACGCGCCCGCGGTGATCAGGTGAGCCAGCAGCGCACGCTTGTGGCTGGCCGGCAGACGGAATACGCGCTGTTCGATGCGCTCGACCGTGGTATTCGGCGGCGTGACTTCGATGCGTTCCGGGTTGTGCAGCAGCTTGCCGGCAAGGTCGGTGATGTCTTTGGAGAACGTCGCCGAGAACAGCAGGTTCTGGCGCTTGGACGGCAGGCGTGCGAGGACTTTCTTCACGTCGTGCACGAAGCCCATGTCGAGCATGCGGTCAGCTTCGTCGAGCACGAGGATTTCAACGTGGGACAGATCGACGCTGCCCTGGCCGCACAGGTCGAGCAAACGACCCGGGCAGGCGACGAGGACGTCGACGCCACGGGACATGGCCTGAACCTGCGGGTTCATGCCGACGCCGCCGAAGATGCAGGCGCTGACGAATTTCAGGTCACGGGCGTAGATCTTGAAGCTCTCGTGAACCTGGGCCGCGAGTTCGCGGGTCGGGGTCAGGACCAGTACGCGCGGTTGGCGCGGGCCATGACGCTGGGATTTGTCCGGGTGACCGTTGGGGAACAACCGCTCCAGAATCGGAAGGGCGAAACCGCCGGTTTTACCAGTACCTGTCTGAGCCGCAACCATCAGGTCGCGACCTTGCAACACGGCGGGAATAGCCCGCTGTTGCACCGGAGTAGGCTCGGTATAGCCCGCATCTTCGATGGCGCGGACTAAAGCCTCGGAGAGACCGAGGGAAGCAAAGGACATGAGTAATCCTGTTTTAGTTAGGGCTTGGCCCAATGGGAGTCTTGCCTGGCGCGAATGGCGTTTAAGAGGACGCAATCCCGTCCGGTCCTGCTGCGGTTCCGAAGGCACGTCTGGAGTGCTCGCGCGGGCTGCAAAGCTGCGCTGTAGCGGGTCGAGAGGCCTGTTACGGTTCCGGGCGTCCGGGCGTGAGCCTGGCGGGAACGCCGGAGTATAACAGAGCAATCACCGCGCGCTGCTTTCCTGCTGCTCAACGGTTTTGCTGTTGGCCGAGACATTGCCCAGCGGCGCGGCCCCGACAGGCGCTGCGCCATAGCGAGCACTCAATTCGGCGTAGGCCGGTTCGCGCTTGAAACGCTTGAGTTCGGCACCGAAGCGTTGCACCAGCAAATCCATGCCGGCATTGCGCCGAACCGCAAGAAACTGGCTCTGGCGGCTAATGACTGTAGGGTTTTCGCTGATCTGATCGCGAATATTCAACTGATCGAGCAAATGCTGACCGACGCGGCGATCAGTGATGAGCAAGTCGATACGGCCGCGTAGCAGTTTGCCGAAGTTGGCTTCGTGGGTCGGTGCCGGTTCACGGGTAAACAGCGTCGATTCGCTGAAGTCGGGGCTGTACAGATAGCCCGGCGAAGTGCCAATGGTCAGGCCTTTGAGTTCTTCGAGTTTGCTGAAAGGGTGTGGCCGGTCGTTGGCATAGAACATCACGAACTCGACATCCGACAGCGGTTCGCTGGGGTAAAGCAGGGTGGCGTCGCGCTCGTCGCTGTGAAAGATGTCCAGCGCGCCGTCAGCCTGGCCGGTTTCCAGCATCGACAGACAGCGTTTCCACGGCAGAAATTGCCATTCGACTTCTATGCCCAGGCGCTTGAACACGATTGCGGTGGTTTCGTAGTCCAGGCCGAGGCTCTTGCCGTTCTCCTCGTAGACGTAAGGCGCCCACGGTTCGGTGACGATACGCAACTTCTCGCCTCGAGCGGCGAAGCTCAGGCAAGCAAAAACCAGCACGGCGAATAACTGCGTGATCAAGGGCATGGCTTGAGATTACGACGAGAAACGCGAAAGAGCCAGAAAGTGCCTGCACAAGCTCTGTCTCGGGCCTTTAAAAGCAAAAGATCGCAGCCTTCGGCAGCTCCTGCAGGGTGAACTAAATCCCAATGTAGGAGCTGCCGAAGGCTGCGATCTTTTGATCTGGCTTGTAGCTTTCAGCTTGAAGCTTGTAGCTGCTTCAGCGCGGCAACTTCAGGTTATTCCAGATCGCCAGGCTAGGTTCGGCCTGGTTCATGGAATAGAAGTGCAGCCCTGGTGCGCCGCCTTGTAGCAGGCGTTCGCACATCTCGCTGACGACTTGCTCGCCAAAGCGCTGAATGCTTTGCGTGTCATCGCCGTAGGCTTCCAGTTGCTTGCGGATCCAGCGCGGAATTTCCGCACCGCAGGCATCGGAGAAACGCGCGAGTTTGCTGTAGTTGGTGATCGGCATGATCCCCGGCACGATCGGCAGATCCACACCCTGCGCCTGCAAACGGTCGACGAAGTAGAAGTAGCTGTCGGCGTTGAAGAAGTACTGAGTGATCGCACTGTCGGCGCCGGAGCGGGCCTTGCGCACGAAGTTGGCGAGATCGTCTTCGTAATTGCGTGCTTGCGGATGCATCTCCGGGTAAGCAGCAACTTCGATGTGGAAATGATCGCCGGTTTCTTCGCGAATGAATTCAACCAGTTCATTGGCGTGACGCAGCTCACCACTGGTCATGCCCATGCCGGAAGGCAGGTCGCCACGCAGGGCAACGATGCGCTTGATGCCGGCAGCCTTGTACTCGTTCAGCAGGCCGCGCAGGTCGTCCTTGCTGTCGCCGACGCACGACAGGTGCGGTGCGGCCGGTACTTTGACTTCGCTTTCCAGTTGCAGAACGGTGTTGAGGGTGCGATCACGGGTCGAACCACCAGCGCCATAGGTGCAGGAGAAGAAATCGGGATTGTACGTTGCCAACTGACGGGCAACGTTGAGCAGCTTTTCATGCCCAGCATCGGTCTTGGTCGGGAAGAACTCGAAGCTGTAGCGACGGTCTTGGGACATGGTCATACCCTTGGAAACAAGAACCTTCGAGGCGCTGCAATCCCTTGTGGGAGCGAGCCTGCTCGCGAAAGCGCTGGGTCAGACAACGCGGATACTGAATGATAAACCGCCTTCGTCGGATCGCCGCCCGGAGCAGGCTCGCTCCCACAGGGAGAGCGAGCAAGCGCCTGTTAGTAGCGGTAAGCGTGCGGCTTGAACGGCCCTTCGACGGTCACGCCGATGTAGTCAGCCTGTTGCTTGGTCAGTTGAGTGACCACGCCGCCGAAGCCGCGAACCATTTCCAGGGCCACTTCTTCGTCGAGTTTCTTCGGCAGTACTTCAACGGTCAGGCGCTCGGCTTTCTGGGCTGGCGACAGGTCGGCGTACTTCTGGCCGAACAGGAAGATCTGTGCCAGAACCTGGTTGGCGAACGAACCGTCCATGATGCGGCTTGGGTGGCCAGTGGCGTTACCCAGGTTAACCAGACGGCCTTCGGCCAGCAGGATCAGGTAGTCGTCGTTCTGAGCGTCGAACGCGCCCGGGCCGGTACGGTGGATCTTGTGTACCTGTGGCTTCACTTCTTCCCATGCCCAGTTCTTGCGCATGAAAGCGGTGTCGATTTCGTTGTCAAAGTGACCGATGTTGCAGACAACAGCGCGCTTTTTCAGGGCTTTGAGCATGTTCGCGTCGCAAACATTGACGTTACCGGTGGTGGTCACGATCAGGTCGATCTTGCCCAGCAGCGCTTTGTCGATGCTTGCTTCGGTGCCGTTGTTGATACCGTCGATGAACGGCGAAACCAGTTCGAAACCGTCCATGCAGGCTTGCATGGCGCAGATCGGGTCAACTTCGGAAACCTTGACGATCATGCCTTCCTGACGAAGGGACTGAGCCGAGCCCTTGCCCACATCACCGTAGCCGATGACCAGCGCTTGCTTGCCGGACAGCAGGTGGTCGGTACCGCGCTTGATCGCATCGTTCAGGCTGTGACGGCAGCCGTACTTGTTGTCGTTCTTGGACTTGGTCACCGAGTCGTTGACGTTGATGGCCGGGATTTTCAGCTCGCCCTTGGCCAGCATGTCCAGCAGGCGGTGTACGCCGGTGGTGGTTTCTTCGGTCACGCCGTGAACGCGATCCAGTACTTGTGGGTACTTGTCGTGCAGCAGCTGAGTCAGGTCGCCGCCGTCGTCGAGGATCATGTTGGCGTCCCATGGCTGGCCATCTTTGAGGATGGTCTGCTCCAGGCACCACTCGTACTCTTCTTCAGTCTCGCCTTTCCAGGCGAAAACCGGGATACCGGCAGCAGCGATAGCGGCAGCGGCCTGATCCTGAGTCGAGAAAATGTTGCAGGACGACCAGCGCACTTCGGCACCCAGGGCAACCAGGGTTTCGATCAGCACGGCAGTCTGAATGGTCATGTGGATGCAGCCGAGGATCTTGGCGCCTTTCAACGGCTGTTCGCCGGAGTACTTGCGACGCAGACCCATCAGGGCCGGCATTTCCGATTCGGCGATGATGGTTTCGCGACGGCCCCAGGCAGCCAGGGACATGTCGGCAACTTTGTAATCGTTAAAATCTGCAGGCGTGATAACAGCGCTCATGAAGAGCCTCCATTCGTAATGTATGCGAATGGGCGCCGTTGTGCGTTTAGTGTCCGGCCTGAGCCAGTCAACGCCCCATCCGAGCCTGACAGGTTGAACCTGCTGCAGCGCCCCTCGGACAGGTGGCGGGAAAACGGTATCAATTGAAGATGACCGTTTTGAAACGGGGGCGATTATAGCCGTCTAAACTGATCTTCCAAAGGGTTTCTGTCGGCCAAATGAAGATCGCTAATGGCGACCATAGTAGAAGCCGCATGGAGCATGACCGCTCAGTCTGCCAAGATAGCGTCCATCATTGGGCAAGACACTCAGGAGTGAAGATGAATTTCCACACCCGCAAATGGGTAAAACCCGAAGACCTGAACCCCAACGGCACCCTGTTCGGCGGCAGCCTGCTGCGCTGGATCGACGAAGAAGCGGCGATCTACGCCATCGTCCAGTTGGGCAATCAGCGCGTGGTGACCAAGTACATCTCCGAAATCAACTTCGTCAGCGCCTCGCGCCAGGGCGACATCATCGAACTGGGTATCACCGCCACCGAGTTTGGCCGCACCTCGATCACCCTGACCTGTGAAGTGCGCAACAAGATCACCCGCAAGAGCATTCTCACCGTCGAAAAAATGGTTTTCGTCAACCTCGGCGAAGACGGCTTGCCGGCCCCGCACGGGCGCACCGAGATCAGGTATGTCAAAGACCAGTTCAAGGAAGATGAATCGCTCACTAACTGATATCGGCGTTGGCCTCTTCGCGAGCAGGCTCGCTCCCACATTTGGAATGCGTTCCCCTGTGGGAGCGGGCTTGCTCGCGAATGCGGTTGTGCAGCCACCGAATCTTTATCTGGCCACTGAACAGTCGTGAGCCGCGGGAGTCGTAGGTAAACACCACCCCCACCGGTTCCCACGCCATGACCACCCCGACAGACGGCAAGACCCCCGACCTCTCGACCGAAGAAAAACACGAAGTCGAGAAAAGCCAGCCGCCCCGCGCGGCGGTGCTGCATGAAATCATCCGCACCCAAGGCGATCAGGAACTGGAGCGCAGCATTGCTGCGCTGTGGTGGTCGGCACTGGCAGCCGGGTTGACCATGGGCTTGTCGCTGAT
Source organism: Pseudomonas baetica (assembly GCF_002813455.1). Taxonomy (NCBI): domain Bacteria; kingdom Pseudomonadati; phylum Pseudomonadota; class Gammaproteobacteria; order Pseudomonadales; family Pseudomonadaceae; genus Pseudomonas; species Pseudomonas baetica. Next base: position 3,940,253 of record NZ_PHHE01000001.1, read on the forward strand.
GGGCATGGGGCTGCTCACTTCGCGGTTGCCCGACGGCGACGAATTCAAGGTGATTGCCAGTTTCGGCTACTGCGCAGGCTTTCTCGCGGTGATTCTCGCCCGCCAGCAACTGTTCACCGAAAACACCCTGACTGCCGTGCTGCCAGTGATGACCAAACCGACCCTGCTCAATGTCGGCCGGCTTGTTCGCCTTTGGACCGTGGTGCTGTTTGGCAATCTGTGCGGCACGATTCTGGTGGCGTACGTGATGCTGGAATTGCCGATCTTCGACACCAAGACGGATCACGCCTTCCTCGAAATCGGCCGCAAAGTCATGGAAAACCACGCCAGCCAGATGTTCGCCAAGGGCATCGTGTCCGGCTGGATGATCGCCACCATGGTCTGGATGATCCCGTCCATGGAAAGCGCGAAGATGTGGATCATCATCCTCATCACGTACCTGATGGCGCTCGGCGATTTCACCCATATCGTGGTGGGTTCGGCGGAGGTGTCTTATCTGGTGTTTGCCGGCGAGTTGCCGTGGAGTGATTTCTGGATGGTATTTGCCGGGCCGACATTGGCGGGGAATATCATCGGCGGCAGTTTCATCTTCGCCTTGATCAGCCATGCGCAGATTCGCAGCGAAAGCGGCAAACCGAAGGAGTCTGCGGATCAGGCGCAAGAGCCCGATCCGCAGCAGATCAAAAAATGATCAGTGGTGCGCGGGTTCACTGACCGTCGCGGGCTCGTTGCGAGTCGCGTGCTTGACCAGCTTGCCGATGGTCAGGCCCTGCAACAGGATCGACGACAGCACCACGATGTAAGTGATGCTCAGCAGCAGATCGCGTTCCGGGCCCAGTGGCAGGGCCAGCGCCAGTGCCACCGAGACGCCACCGCGCAAACCGCCCCAGGTCAGAATCCGGATGGTGCCGCTCGGCACCGTACGCCAGCGACGCAGCAGGACGATGGCCGGCGCCACGGTGAGCAGGCGCGAGAGCAGGATTGCCACCGCCAGCAAACTGGCCGCCGCGACGTGCAGCCAATTGAACGGCAGTAGCAACAGTTCCATGCCGATCAACGCAAACAGCAGCGCATTGAGCATGTCATCGAGCAGTTCCCAGAAGCCGTCGAGGTATTTGCGCGTCATGTCGTTCATCGCCAGGTTGCGCCCCAGGTTGCCGATGATCAGGCCGGCAACCACCATCGCAATCGGCGCCGAAACGTGCAGCTCGGAAGCCATTGCCGAACCGCCGATCACCAGCGCCAGGGTCAGCATCACTTCGATCTGGTGCTGCTCGATGCTCTTGATCATCAGGTACACCAGATAGCCGATCAGACCACCGAACAGCACACCGCCGATGGCCTCGTGAGCGAACAGCATGGCCGTGGCGCCGACGGTGGGTGTTTCGCCGAGTTGGGCAATGCCCAGCAACACGGTAAACACCACAACCGCGGTGCCATCGTTGAACAGCGACTCGCCAACGATGGTGGTTTTCAGCGGCTTCGAGGCGTTGGCGGTCCGCAGCACGCCGAGCACCGCGATCGGGTCGGTCGGCGAGATCAGTGCGCCGAACAACAGGCAGTAGAGGAAACTCACGTGCCAGCCGAACAGGGCAAAAATGTAGTAGGCCAGGCTGCCGATCACCGCAGTGGCAATCAATACACCGAAGGTCGCCAGCAGGCCGATGGGCCAGCGATAGCTGCGCAGGTCGTTCAGGTTGACGTGCAAGGCGCCTGCGAACAGCAGGAACGAGAGCATCCAGTTCATCAGCAGATCACCGAAGTCGATCTGGCCGATCAGTTGCTGCACGCGTTCTTCGAGGCCGGGGTAGCCGAGCAGGCTCAAGCCTTGCAGCAGTAGCGAAAACAGCAGCGCGGTGACCATCACGCCGATGGTCGGCGGCAGGCCAATGAAGCGAAAATTGACGAAGGTGAGGAGGGTGGTGAGGCAGATGAATGCGGCGACAAGTTCAAGCATCCGGGGTCCTTTGGATGGGAGCGTGAGAAGTTTGCCCGCAATGGCGGGCACAGCTTTGATGCGTGGTTTTACGCGGGAGATACATCCTGCGAGGCGTTAACGCCGGTCTGCGTTGACCGCAGGATCGGCGTGCCGTTTCCGCCTGCCGTAAAAAAAACGGGTGGCGCAGGCGTGTTACAGCTCCGATGGCGGTGTCTGTTGTTGACTGTCGAGCCAGCGCAATACTTCGGCTGTGGTCTGAATCAGCTCGGCCGGGATGTATTGGTCAACATGGCCATCCTGGTACAACGCTCGGGCCAACGGCACGCGGTGCAACACCGGAATGCCTTCTTCCTCGGCAATTCGCCGCACTTGCAGGGCCAGTGCTTCGGTGTGTTTCAAGGTGACGACCGGCAGCGGTGTCTCGCCCTTCACGTAGCGGATACCAACTGCAATGTGGGTGGGGTTGGCGACGATCACCGAAGAACGTTTGACGTCGGCGCGCAGGTTGCTCGACTGCAACTCCTGGTGAAACTGACGCCGTTTGCTTTTGATTTCCGGGCTGCCTTCCATTTCTTTGTATTCGCGTTTGACCTCATCCTTGCTCATGCGCAATTGCTTGGTGTGCTGGTAACGCTCGAAGGCATAGTCGAGCGCCGAGATCACGATGAAGCCCACGCCGCAGACCACCAGCAAGTCTTCAAGCAGCAGACCGATCACGGGTGCAATGCAGGTCAGGCCGCAGCCGGGCAGGCGGACCAGGGTATCGAGGTTGTCGGCCAGAATCGTCCAGACCAATATCGACAGTAACGCCACTTTGAACAGCGACTTGAGAAAATCCACCAGGCTGCGGATCGAGAAGATCTTCTTGGCGCCTTCCACCGGGTTGATCTTCTGCAAATCGGGCATGATCGATTCGCCACTGAGCAGGAAGCCGTACTGCGCCACATGCGCGGCGATTACCACCACTGCCGCGACGACCAACAGTGGCAGGCAGAGGTAGATCATCTCCTGGAACAGGTTTTCCACCATCAACTTCAAGGCCAGTCCAAAAGGTAGATTCAGGTACGTCTCGGGCATCAGCATCAGTTGCCCGAGGTGCTCCATGTAGTATTCGGAAAAGCCGATAAGTGTGGCGATCAATGCAAGGATCAGCGCGGTGGACACCACTTCCCGACTCTTGACGACCTGGCCTTTGGTTCGTGCATCGCGAAGTTTCTTCGGCGTGGGCTGTTCGGTTTTTTCAGCGCTCATGGCGTCTCCAGTACCGGGCGCAGTTGGCGCAGTGGGTCGATGGCGATCAGCAGGCTGTCGTAGGCGTGATCCATCAATACGTTCAGGTAAATCACCAACAGCAGACTGGCGACGATGCTTTTGATCGGCATGGCGAGGATGAACACGTTCAACGACGGCGCGAAGCGGCTGATCAGGGCCAGGCCGAATTCAGCGAGGAACATGGCGATCAGCAGGGGCGCTGCGAGCAACAGACACAGGCGTAACAGTTGCCCGAACTGAGCGTAGAAAAAGTCCACCCACTGACTACCGATGTACGGGAAGAAGGTTGCCACCGGCCAACTGACATAGCTCTGGTACAGCGCGCCGATCAAGGTCAGGAACGCACCACCGGTGAAAAACAGCGTGATCAGGGTTTGTGTCAGCAACAGGCCGGTGGGGCTGGTCTGGCTGCCCAGTGTCGGGTTGAGCGTCGAGGCAATGGAGGCGCCGCGTTGGTTATCAATGATGAAACCGGTGGCCTCGATGGCCCAGAACGGGATCGTCGCGACGAAGCCGATCAGCAGGCCAAGCAACACTTCTTTGCCGATCAGCATGGCCAGATCGATACCGTCGAGCGTCATCGGCAACGTACCGGCGACGGTCGGGTAGGCAAACAGCGCCAACGAACAGGCGACGCCATTACGCACCAGGCCGCCACCGAGCATCTGCTTGCTGAGAATCGGCATGACCACAAAACAGCTGATGATTCTGGGCAGCAGCAGGGTGTAGGCCAGCAGCAGTTGTTGCAGATCCTGAATGCTCATCGCACGAGGGGGATCTTGAGCAACGTCAGTTCGGCAAAGGCATACAGTTCATTGCCCATCCAGCCGGCCGTGACAAACAGGGTGATCACCACGGCAATCAGTTTGGCGACAAAGCCCAGGGTTTGTTCCTGGATCTGCGTCAGCGCCTGCACCAGCGACACCAGCGTGCCGACGGCAGCGGCCATGAGCACGGTGGGCATCGACAGAATCAGCACCAGCCACAGGCTCTGGCTGGTGAAGTGAAGGATTTCGGCGTTGTTCACCCTCAGCCCCCGTAACTGATCACGAGACCGTGGGTCAGCCGCGCCCAGCCGTCCAGCAGGACGAACAGCAGCAACTTGAACGGCAAGGAAATGGTCATCGGCGAAACCATCATCATCCCCATCGCCAGCAGGATGTTGGAGATGATCAGGTCGATTGCAATGAACGGCAGGTAAATCAGAAAGCCGATTTCGAAGGCGCGGCTCAGTTCGCTGACGGTGAATGCCGGCAGCAGGATCAGCAGACTGTCGGGTTCCAGGCGGTCCGCGTACTCGCTGGGCCAGACCTGGCGGGTGCCGTCGACGAAAAAGGCGTGTTCACGGGCATTAATCTGCTTCTTCAAAAAGGCCCGATACGGCTCCATGCCTTCGTCCAGAAATTGTTCCACCGATGCGGTATTGCTGAGGCTGACGTCATGCGTGCGCAAGTAGTCGCGGGTGGCGAAACCGATGGGGGCCATCACGTACAGACTCAAGATGATTGCCAAGCCATACATGGCCATATTTGGCGGAATCTGCTGCACGCCCAAGGCGTTGCGCAGCAATGAGAAGACCACGGTCATCTTGATGAATGAGGTGGCCATGACCGCAATGAACGGCAGCAATGCCAGCAGCGCCAATCCGAAAATCAGGCTGAGCTCGTCAGGCAGTTGAATCATGCGGGCTGATCCTGCAACAGGCGGGTGATGCGCACACCGAGACGATCCTGAATATTCACCAGCTCACCCACGCCCAGGCAGCGCTGGTTGACGAGGATTCGCACCTCGCCGTCGAGCGGTGCGGCCAGGTCGATCAACGAACCTGGTTGCAGGGTGGCGAGGGTCTGCAGGTCGAGGGTCTGACGGCCCACTTCGAAGCTGACCTGGACCGGGAGTTGATCCAGGCTGGCCAGATCCTGTGGGGTTTCGACGGGCGCTTCGGTGTGCATGGCGAGCAGTTCCAGTTGAGAATCGTGGTGGCGAAATCGTGCCCATGGGCGGTCTTCGACGACGCCGAGTAAGGGGCTGGCGGCGTCGTGGCGCGCTGGCAGCAACAGGAGATCACCGGTGGCCAGTGAATGCAGTTGCGCCGGGAGGAGGCAAACCGGGCCCCATTGCAGCGAGAGTCGCAAGGCAATTGCCGTCAGCTCTGCCAATGGGCGCGCGGGCATGCACGCAAGCAACGCGTCGGGGGCACCCTCAAGCCAGATCACCAGACGCTGCGCGCCACGTGACAGCGTCAACGCCAGCGTCGGTGTGTTCGTGCCGGATTCGGGTCGACACGGTTCGATGCTTTTCCAGATGAGCCCCGGCAGCACCGCACTTTCCAGCTCCAGCAATGCTAATTGCAGCGGCGGTGGCAGGCTGCTGAACGCGGCTTCCTGCAAGTGGGGTTCAAGCCATCCGGCCAGGCTTGCACTGTGACAGCGCCAGCTCAGGGCCAGACCTTGCCAGTGAACATTGAGCCGCACATCCAGCGCGTCGGGCTGCGGCAGGAACGTCAGCCGGGCTTCGCCGTCCGCGAGCGGGTAGCGCGTGCGACAACGACTGACTTTCTGTTGCAAGGCCAGTGCGCAAGCTTCAACGCGCGGCAGTTTCAGGCTGCTCATGTGTCTGGCTCCCACTCGTCCTGCACATGCCGACGCTGGCGCGAGCCCTGATCGCTGCCCTGTTGATGCTGGTTGAAGGTCAGCTGGATCGGTTGTCCGGGGTTGAGCCGTTGCAGGCGCTCCATCAGATCGCCACGGGCGAGTTGAAGTTGCAGCAAGCTGCCGGGGCTGGCCTGGATTTCAACGTGCAGGTGCCCATGCGAATGGGCGAGCTGGACATCGATCTGTCCCAGTTGCGCCAGGTTCACCTGCAATAACGTGGTGCTGCCATCGCGGGTCACGCCGGCATGGATGTGCAGTTGCAGGGTCTGCATCAGTTTGTCGAGGTCTTTGCCCAGTGCAGGCGGCTCGGCGCCTTGGAGCAAGCGAGCCAGCAGCTTGTCACCCGGTGTCTGAGTCGTCACGGCAACAGGTGCCGGCTCTTCGATCAGTGTATTCAGGGGGGGCTGTTGCTCTTGCTCGCCAGAAGAATTGTGCTGGTCAGAGGCCGTTTCTGCGACGACCCCGAGTGCAGGGCCACCGAGCGGAACGGGCAGACCCGGTTCGGGGTTCTTCGCGGTCACCGGGGTGTTTTCGCGCGGGCCTGTGGCAGGCACGGGACGTTCGCTCGCAAGCGCGGGTTGCTGATGCGCGCCTGTGGGCGATGGCGTGGGTTCTGCTCCAGGCTCCGGTTGCGCGCCGGCTCCGTCCTTTTCAGCGCGCTCATCCGGCGTGCCTGGATCTGACTCAGGGCCGGTGAGCGATTTTCGTCTGTGGTTTGCGGTCTCTGTGACGTGCCGGGAACCATCTTCCGGAACGCGCGATGCATTCGCAGGCGTTTTGCCCGGTTCACGACTATCGGACTTGCGCAAAGCTTCGGCCCGACGTTTCTCGTTCGCGTCAGGTTTATGGTTGAGTGCCCGTTCGAATTCAGCCTGACGGCTCTGGTCGGCTGCAACCCGTGCCGGTGCCGGTGTGCGCGTAAAGACATCCTGTGGGAAGTCCGGTGGAGAAGTTCTGCTCATGAAACGGCCTCGACACGACGGAACTCTTCGAGCTCCTGTTCTTCTTTGAACTCAAGCAACAGCCGTTCCTCGGCGAGGGCATGGCGGGTCAATTCGGTGAATTTTTCCACCTGCTGCTGAGCTTCCTGCAAGCGACGTCGGCTCAGGCGCAGGCGTTCGCGTTCCTGGCTCAGATTTTCTGCGTGCTCGGCAATGCGCTGTTCCAGTGTTGCTTCCTTTTCTCGCAGCAGGGCAACCTGTTGCTGCCATTGTTCAAGCGCCTTGCGGTTCATGAGCTTGGCCTTGCAGCGTTCGAACAATTGGTGCTCTTGCGCCTGGCGCCACTCTCGGTATTGCTGGTGTTCGGCGATTGCGGACTGATGGCTACGGTGTGCCTCGGCGACCTGCCGCTCCTGGCGTTGCAGCGCCTGTTCCGCGCGCTCGACGCGCAAGCTCTTGATGCGCAGCAGGGTGGGTAATGTCATCGGGTCAGACTCGCAAGTTGTTCAAGACAGTGCGGCAAATCACTGGGCTCGTGGGTGCCCTGACGTAACCAGGCCCGGATACCGTCCATTTTTTCGATGGCCCGATCAGCCACAGGGTCCTGGCCTTTCTGGTACTCGCCAATCTTGATCAGCAACTCGACCTCTTCGTAGCGGGCCAGCCATTCGCGCAACTGGTTGGCGCCTTTACGGTGTTCAGCGGTCACGATCTGGTTCATCACCCGGCTGACCGAACGCAGTACATCAATGGCCGGGTAGTGGTTGGACGCGGCCAGCTTGCGCGAGAGGATGATGTGCCCGTCGAGAATCGAGCGGGTCTCGTCCGCCACGGGTTCGGTCATGTCGTCGCCTTCGACCAGCACGGTATACAGCGCGGTAATCGAACCTTTGTCCGACTGGCCGGCGCGCTCCATCAATCGCGGCAAGGCGGCGAATACCGAGGGCGGATAGCCGCGCCGGGTCGGTGGTTCGCCCGCAGCCAGGCCGATCTCGCGCTGGGCTCTGGCAAATCGGGTGACCGAATCCATCAGCAGCAGCACGCGTTTACCCTGATCGCGGAAATACTCGGCAATCGTGGTGGCGACAAACCCCGCCTTGGCCCGCTCCATTGCTGGACGGTCCGAGGTGGCAACCACCAGCACCGAGCGTTTGAGCCCTTGCTCACCGAGGTCGGACTCGATGAATTCGCGTACTTCCCGGCCTCGCTCACCGACCAGCGCGAGGACGATGACGTCGACGTCAGCGCTGCGCATCAAAGTGGCCAGCAGCGTGCTTTTACCCCCACCGGCCGCCGCGAAAATGCCCATGCGCTGACCTTCACCGCACGTCAGCAGGCCGTCGATGGTGCGCACGCCAAGGGAAATCGGCCGCTCGATCAGCTTGCGGCTCATGGGGTCCGGCGCGTCGCGGTAAACCGGGTACCAGGCTGCGGGCTCAGCGAGGCTGCTGCCGTTGAGCGGCTGGCCGAGGCCGTCGAGTACCTGGCCCAGCAGGTGATCGCCAACACCAACCTGATGCATGGTGCCGGTTGGGCTGACTTCAGTGTTCGAGGAAATGCCGAGCATTTCACCCAGCGGAGTCAAGAGCGCTTGATGCTGCTGAAAGCCGATGACTTCGGCCATCAGCGACAGCGACTGATCCGGGTTGCGCAATTGGCATAGTTCGCCCACGCGCACACCCGGGACCACCGCTTTGAGCAGTGTGCCGGTGACCTGGGTGACCCGGCCGCGAATTTGAATCAGCCGACCTTTATCGATGGCCTGCTGCATCTGGCCGGTGATGTGTTCGAGTGAGAGGTGCATGGTCGGCTTGGGAGTGGGACTGGCCGCCACTATAAATAAAGGCTCGCTGCGGTAATTTCAGTGCCGGTCGCAAGTTTTTAGAAATTGGTTGGCGCAAGGCCTAAAAAAATGCGACTGATTTTGGCAGAGCCCTCGGCGGACGAATTTCTACAATGGCCCCACATCTCCGTTGCCTGCAAGCGAGTACTCCTATGGCCATTATTCAGAGTGTCGTCCCTGCGGCGTCGCTGCCGGATCGACAGACCGAGACGGGTATTGCGCGTGAAAGCCGGCCGACCGGCAGCTTCCAGGGCGAACGTGTGCATTACGTTTCCATCAGCCAGTCGATGGCTGACGCCGCTGAAGAGCTGACCTTCGCGCTCTCCGAGCGAGTTGAAAAGTCGTTGGCCAAGCGTAGCGTCAGCGACGGCCATGCGCGGCTCAGTGAAATCCTCGAAATGCTCGAAGAGCACCTCAGGAAAGTCCCGGACCTTGAGTCGCAACAAAAACTCGACGCCCTCGTCGCGCACCTCGGCAGTGGCCAGTTGAACAACCTTGCGCAGCTCAAGGCGTACCTCAAGGGGTTTTCTCGAGAGATCAGTCATCAGTTTGTTGCCCTGACCTTTGCGCGCAAAGAGCTGGCCGACAAGACCGACGCCTGGGCGATAGTCGAGCTGATTGATCAGGCGCTGCTGGAGATGGCCCAGGAACGGGGCCGCGCCATCGAGCTTGGCTTAAAGATCGGGCCGTTGGCGAAGGAGGCGGCAGAGCAGGGGATTGGAGACATCCAGTCACTGCGAGACACCTACCGCGATGCGGTCATGGATTATCGCGGCCTGAGTGCGGCGTGGGACGACATTCATGCGCGGTTCAGCAATAGCGCGCTGGAAGGCGTGACCGGATTTTTGATGAAGGCGTTGAGTGCCGACCTTGATAGTCAGCAGGCGTGGATCGACCCGATCAAGCTCGAACGGGTAATGAGCGACATGCACAAGTTGCGGGTGCTGAAGGGGTTGTCGGACCAGGTCAATGCACTCTGGCAAGCGCTGGTAACGGGGGAACGAGTCCATGGCATACGGGCCTTCTGACCTTATGGGGGGGCTGATCAAGTTGATCGACAAACGCTGGGCGAGTGTGCAGGACGTGCAGCGTCTGATCGCGCCGCTGGCAATCAACGACGCGGCGCGCCGGATTCATTTCTTTCGCGAGATCAAGCGCCTGATCCGTCTGATCCCGACAGAAATTTTTAGCGATGAGGAGCAGCGTCAGAACCTGCTCAATGCCTGCCAGCTGGCGCTGGACCTGGCCATCGATCAGGAAGAAGACGAATGGCAGGCACAGTGAGTAAACGACATGCACTGGATTGACCAGGCGCTGGCCCAGTTTTGCCAGGACCTTGGGGTGGCCGTGCCCGCTCCGGCAGGCGCGCTGATTCAGCTGGAGTTCGAGGAAAGCGGCACGCTGCAACTGGAGCAGCACGACCGCAAGCTGACGCTCTGGCTGGCGGTGGATCTGGCGTGGCATCAGGTTCATCAGGGCGCGGTTCGCGCGCTGGCGTTGACGTTCAGCCGCACCGGGCCGGCATTGCCGCTGCGGTGTGCGTGGGCGAGCGATCGCCTGTTATTGCTGATTACTCTGGATGAGCGGCGCGTCACCGCCCCGGTGCTGCATCAGGCGTTGCGGACCCTGAGTTCGGCGCGCCGCGCGGTGCTTGAACCGTGAGTCGGATCAGCGCGCCGCACATTGGCATCGAACAGCTGACCGAGGTCGGCGAGCACCATCGCACCGCCGCCTTGCCCGAGCGTTATGTGCTGCCGCCCGATGGTCGTTCGATCGAGACCCACCTCGATAATTTGTACCCGGCAGATCTTGCCGGGCGGCGGCTGCTGGCGTTTGCCTGCCCCACGGAAGGCTTTGACGAGCTGCTGCGGCCCCAGGCATTTCGCCACGCCCTGAAAGACCTCGAGCAGCAGGTTCGCTCATCCGATGTGCCCGAGTTGCAGGCGGCATTGGCGCTGCTGCAAGCGCGCAACGAAGACGAGTACTTGCTGCAGATGGCTCTCCATCTGCTGCACAAGGTATGACCCCCATGATGTTGAAACCGGTACAGCAAAACCTGCTGCTGTTGCTCGGCTGGTTGCAGCTGCAATGCGGCCAGCCAGGCCGTGCGCGAATATTTCTGGAAGCTCTGCTGGTGGTCGATCCGGCTCATTGCCAGGCGCGTCGTGCGTTGGTGGTGGCGTTGTTGCAACTGGAGGAAGGTGTCTTGGCTGAGCGTCAATGCGATCAGTTACTGGCCGATGGCGAGGATGATCTGGCGCTGTGGGGTTGTGTCAGCCGCGCGTGCCAGTTACAGGGGCGCATCGCCGATGCACGCGTCGCTCACGAACGGTTTCTGAGTCTGCGAGAGTCCCATGAACGCGCTGTCTGATTTCCTCAGGAAGGTAGGCGATCGTCAGGACATCATGCTGGCTGTGATGCTGCTGGCCGTGGTGTTCATGATGATCCTGCCGCTGCCGCCGTTTCTGCTCGACATCCTGATTGCGATCAACATCACCGTGTCGGTGGTGTTGATGATGATGTCGGTCTACGTCAGTTCGCCGTTGCAATTTTCGGTATTCCCGGCGGTGTTGTTGATCACTACGCTGTTTCGGCTTGCCTTGTCGGTCAGCACCACCCGCATGATTTTGCTGGAAGCCGACGCCGGCCAGATCGTCTACACCTTTGGCAATTTCGTGGTGGGCGGCAATTTGGTGGTCGGTTGCATCATCTTCCTGATCATCACCATCGTGCAGTTTCTGGTGATCACCAAAGGTGCCGAGCGCGTGGCCGAAGTGAGTGCGCGGTTCTCCCTCGACGCCATGCCCGGCAAGCAGATGAGTATCGACGGCGACATGCGCGCCGGTGTCATCGACGTCAACGAAGCGCGGGACCGGCGTGCGGTGATCGAGCGCGAGAGCCAGATGTTCGGCTCGATGGATGGCGCGATGAAGTTCGTCAAGGGCGATGCGATTGCCGGCCTGATCATCATCTTCATCAATATTCTGGCGGGCATCACCATCGGCGTGACCCAAAAGGGCATGAGCGCCGGCGACGCCCTGCAACTGTATTCGGTGCTGACCATTGGCGATGGCATGGTCAGCCAGGTACCGGCCCTGTTGATCGCGATCACGGCCGGGATCATCGTGACCCGGGATTCGTCCGATGGCGCCTCGGATCTGGGCAATGACATCGGCGGTCAGGTCGTGGCGCAGCCCAAGGCGTTACTGATTGGTGGTGTGCTGCTGGTGTTGTTCGGCCTTATCCCCGGCTTCCCGACGATCACCTTCATGGTGTTGGCGGCCGTAGTGGGGGGTGGCGGCTATTTCATGCTGTTGCGTCAACGCGGCGAGGCGGCCGAGAACAACCCCAGAGACTTGCCGACGCTATTGGCGCAAGGTGCGGGCGCCGCGTCGTCGGCCAGGCCCAAACCCAAGCCCTCGGGCAGCAAACCGAAAAGCTCGCGGTTGGCCGACAAGGAAGAGTTCGCCATGACCGTGCCGTTGCTGATCGATGTCGACGCGAGCATGCAGCAGGAACTCGAAGCATTTGCCCTCAACGATGAGCTGGTGCGGGTGCGGCGTGCGCTTTATCTGGACTTTGGCGTGCCGTTTCCGGGTATCCACCTGCGCTTCAATGACGGTTTGAAAGACGGCGAATACCTGATTCAGCTGCAAGAAGTGCCAGTGGCCCGTGGGCGTCTGCGCAGCGCGCGGTTGCTGGTGCAGGAACGGGCCAGTCAGTTGGAGCTGATCGGCGTGCCGTTTGAAGAAGGCGAACCGGTGTTGCCGGGCCAGCCGACGTTGTGGGTCGACGCCGAGCACGAGGGACGGCTGGAGCGATCCGGTTGCGCCTTTCTGAGCATGGATCAGGTGCTGACCTGGCACCTGTCCCACGTGCTGCGCGAGTACGCCGAAGACTTTATCGGCATCCAGGAAACCCGTTACCTGCTGGAGCAGATGGAGCACAGCTATTCGGAACTGGTGAAAGAAGCCCAACGCATCATTCCGTTGCAACGCATGACCGAGATTCTCCAGCGCCTGGTCGGCGAGGACATTTCGATCCGCAACCTGCGGGCGATTCTCGAAGCCATGGTCGAGTGGGGGCAAAAAGAGAAGGATGTGGTGCAACTCACCGAATACATTCGCAGCAGTCTCAAACGCTACATCTGCTACAAATATTCGAGCGGCAATAACATCCTGCCGGCCTATCTGCTCGACCAGCTGGTGGAGGAGCAGATTCGTGGTGGCATCCGCCAGACCAGTGCCGGCAGCTATCTGGCGTTGGACCCGGCGGTCACCCAGTCCTTTCTCGAACAAGTCCGGCTGACCGTCGGCGACCTCTCGCAAATGCAGACCAAACCGGTGCTGGTGGTGTCGATGGACATCCGCCGCTACGTGCGCAAGTTGATTGAAGGCGATTACTACGGCCTGCCGGTGCTCTCGTATCAGGAGCTGACCCAGCAGATCAACATTCAGCCCTTGGGGCGGGTTTCGTTATGAACGGCGATCCATTGACGCACTGGCTGCAAGCGAAAGGCTATGACATTCAGCCGCATTTTCTGCGCCAGAGCTCGTTGTCGCTGGGTTGGCGATTCGTGCATGGCGGCTGTGAGCTGGCCTGGCGCTGCGAAGGTTCGCGGGTCTGGATTGTCATGCTGCGCCGCGTCGACGGACGCCTCGGTCTGGGCAATTCCTTTGCTGCGCTTTATGTACTGGCTGAAGCGGTACTCGCGGTTCTCGGGCCGCAGGCCGGTTTGTACGGCAAGGTAGATGCGATGGCCGGAAGTCCGCTGGAGGGCCAGCGGATGGAGCGTTTCTATCGTCGCTGGACGGGCGCCGCCGAGCCGCAAGCCGGCTGGTTCGAGTTACAGGCTGGCCGCGTGTGCTCGCTGCAATCAATGCGAAAACGACAAAAAATCGACCGTACCTGACAGGAAGCCGGATGCCCTGCCCCTACTATAGGAATCATGGACATGTCTGACGAAACCTACGCTGCAACCGTTCAGGCCTCCGCTCTGGCGATTGAAGACAGCGAGCATCGCGCGCGTTTGCTCAGCGAAATGTGGCAAGGCTTGGGGCTGCCCGACGAGATCCGTGATCAGCTTTTTCAATCACCTGACAAGCCGCTGGTGCAGGCGGCAGAGCAAGAGCTGTTAAAGGAAGTGCAGCGGATGCGGGCCAACCGCCCACCCGTTGCCGAAGAAGGAAAACGACTGCGCCGACCCGCTTCGATGCGTGGACTTCAGGTGTAAGGAGCTGCCTATGCAAATCAAACACTACCAGCAAGACCTGTCGGGCTTTCTCAATCAATTGCAGACCGTGCCCGAGGATCAATTGCGCGGCAGCGATTCCGAGGCGCTGGCAGCGCTTCAGGCGCTGATCGCAAGCCGCAATATCACCTTCACGCATGACGCTCAGACCTTGTCGCCCGCCCAGGTCGAAAAGCTGCTGGCGTATTTTCTGCCGCCTGATCCGAGCGCCAGCGGCGGATTGTATGAGCTACAGGTCAAATCCGGGGTCGAGTCGGTCAAGCAACTGATCAGCCAGTACGCCGATGCCTCGCCGGGGCAACCGTGGCCAGTAAAAGAGTTCCTCGCCAAGGCACATTTCGGGCTGACCGGTGACCGCATCGACGATGACGTGCGGGACGTCTATGGCGAAGTGCTGGTGAACCAGGATAGCAAACGGACGGCGTTGCGTGATGACCTCAAATTGCTGACTGCCGAGCTCAACATCTTCAGCAAGATTCAGTCGCAGATCAACGCGAAGCTGGCGGCCAAGCAGGAGATCCAGATCGAGCCGGGGCTCAACCTGTTCGATCGCACCTTGTATGGCTACCCGGACGACAAGACCTGGCAGGCCAGCTCGGAATACAAGTTGCTCACCGGACTCAATACTTACAGCGCGGGCAATCCGCTGAGCATCAAGGCATTCCTCATGGGCAGTCCCAAGGAAAGCGGTGCGATGAAGGACAGCGACTTGCAGAACAAGTATGCGTTCGAGAAAGAGAACAATCCGATCGCCAACTTCGCCACGACGGTGGGCGATCGTGCGCGTCCGATCAATGACAAAGTCAGTGAAAAAACCACGCTGTTGAACGACGTCAGCTCGCGCTACAACTCGGCGATCGAGGCCTTGAATCGCTTCGTCCAGAAGTACGACAGCGTGATGCGCGACATTTTAAATGCCATATAGGAACGGTTGATGAGCCAGCAAGAACATGATGTGTCCGAGGATACCGAGAAGGAACTGGAGGCGTTTCTGCGCGACGGCGGCACGCTGGCCATGCTCAGGAATATCTCCACTGACAGCCTGGAGCAGCTCTATTCACTGGCCTTCAATCAATACCAGGCCGGCAAGTGGGAGGACGCCCACAAGATCTTTCAATCGTTGTGCATGCTCGATCATTACGACGTTCGCTTCTTTCTCGGGCTGGGTGCGTGTCGCCAGTCCATGGGGCAGCTCGAGCTGGCACTGCAGAGCTACAGCTACGGCGCGGTGATTGACATCAACGAGCCCAGATTTCCGTTTCATGCCGGCGAGTGTCACCTGCAAATGGGTGATCTCGACGGAGCCGAGAGTGGCTTCTACTCGGCTCGGGCCTTGGCCTCGGCACAGTCGGCGCACGCGGTTTTGGCCGAGCGTGCCGGCGCCATGTTGGAAGCCGTATTAGCGAGAAAGGATCAACACAATGAATCCGATAACGTTTGATCGCGTTGCGATTGCCATCGGGGATGTTCAATCGAACGACCCGGTGGCCCGTCCACGCAATGACCGAGGAGGGGACGCGCTTGCGGTCTCCAGGGTCGAAGCGGATGGCCGTCAGGCCCTCCATTCTCAAGGGGTGCAATTGACCGCGCCGCTGGCAGCCAGTCAGCAGCGTCTGGATGCCAGCTCTCGGGCGGACGTCAATCGTCTGGTGCAGTCGGTGCGCACGGACAGCGTGCAGGCTCAGCGCTTTATCGCTGAAACCTCTCGGCTGGGTGTGGCGCGCCTCAGCTCGGTGGAGGACTTCGAAATCGAGTTGGCCAAAGTGATCGGCGAACAGGAGTCCACGCAGAAGAAGCTCAAGATCGAAGAGATCAAGCAGGCGCGTGAGCAAAACCTGCAGAAGATAGAAGAAAACCAGAAGAAGATTCTGGAGGCGACCGAGGCGGCTAAAGAAGCGCAGAAGTCCGGTCTGATCGGCAAGATCTTTGGCTGGATCAGTGCCATTGCTTCGATCATCGTTGGCGCGATCCTGGTGGCAACGGGCGTTGGCGCGGCTGCCGGAGCACTGATGATTGCCGGTGGTGTAATGGGTGTCGTCTCCCAGGCTGTGCAACAAGCAGCGAAGGACGGATTGATCAGCAAAGAAGTGATGGAAAAGCTCGGACCGGCTCTGATGGGGATTGAAATCGCCATCGCCGTGATCGCTGCGGTAGTCAGTTTCGGGGGGGCTGCCGTGGGGGCGGTCGCCAAGGTGGGTGCAAAAATCGGTGGCAAGGCCGCCGAGCTCACTGCCAGTCTCGCCGGCAAAGTGGCGGATCTGGGTAGCAAGTTCGGCAACGTTGCCAGTCAGTCGCTTTCCCATGGCGCCAAACTCGGCATGCAGATTTCCGATGTGACGCTGGATGTCGCCAACGGTGCGGCGCAAACCGCCAGCTCGGCGTTTCAGGCCAAGTCAGCCGTCAAACAGGCCGATGTCCTGGAGGGGCGCTCCGAGCTCACGCAGTTCCAGGCCGTCATGGACAGGCTCAAGGAAGAGCTCAGTCACATGGTCGAGTCCTTTTTGCAGGTCATGGAACAGATTTTCCAGATGATCAATGCCAAGGGCGACAGCCTGCACAATCTTTCCAGCCGTCCTGCGGCTATCTGAGGAGCACATCATGATTATTGAAACAGGTTATGGCGCTCACGGGCTGAGTCAGGTTGGCAATACTCAGCCGCTGGAAAAAACTCAATCCGCCGCGCGCAGCGAAACCGTTCACGCCGCCGGCATGATGCCGCTCGGTGAAGCGAAAAAGAGCTCGGGCGTCGATCTGATCGAGCCGCGTCAAACGTTCAAGCCCGAAGGCCTGGGCAAAGTCAGCAGTGAACTCAATGGCAGTGTCGAGCTGATGGTGCTGTTGTTTCGCATCGCGCAGAAGGCTCGCGAGTTGGGCATCGTTCAGCGGGACAGCGAGAACACTTCGATTATCAACGCGCAGCAAGCCCAGGTGGATGAAATGCGCAGCGGCTCCAAGTTGATGATTGCGATGGCGGTGATTTCCGGGGTGATGGCCGTGGTATCGGCGATTGCCGGTGCCATCGGCGCGGTCAAGAATGGCAAGGAGATCAGCCAGGAGAAAATCCTGGAGAAAAACATCGCCGGTCGCAACGAACGGATCGACGCGGAGATGCAGGCATTGGGTAAAACCTCGGATGCCGATCGTGTCGAAGTCGGCAAGATCTGGGCCAAGGATCAGGCAGCCGATACCAGTGCGCTCAAACTGGCCGGGCAGCGCATTGATAACCGCAATGCCAAGCTGCAAAGCATCAACGGCGTAAATCAGGCACTTGGACAGATGTCCAATAACTCGGTGCAGGTCGAGCAAACGGCGGTTCAGGCCAATGCCAAGGAAGATGAAGTCAACGCATCGATTGCCCAGAGCGAAAAGCAAAAGGTCGAAGACCAGTTGAGCTACAACGCCAACTTCATGAAGGAGATGCTGCAGTTACTTGCGCAGTACACCCAGAACCACAACCAGGCATGGCGAGCGGCCGCTGGCGTAGCCTGATTTGATTTTGGTTGTAGGAAAAAAGCCGCAGTGATGTGGCTTTTTTCTTAAAAGAAAAGCCCGTCAGTGACAAAACCGCTGCATGGCCGGGTGCTAGCATTCGCCTAGCTCGAGGAGACATGCATGGATTTGAGTATCAGGGTCAATCAGCTACTTGCCGAATTTGCCAGTCGCAGTGGCCTTCCTGCTTTGTCGCTGGATGAAGAGGGGGTTGCCAGCCTTCTGTTTGACGATCACTTGGGCGTGACACTGGTATTGCTGCCCGGACGTGATCGGCTGGTCTTGGAAGCCGATGTGGCGGGGATTGAAACCTTTGGCGAGGGGATTTTTCGTCAACTGGCTAGTTTCAACCGTCGCTGGTATCGCTTCGACCTGCATTTTGGTTTTGACGAGGAAGCCGGACTGGTGCAGCTGTACGCCCAGATTCCGGCCACCGAGTTGACCTTGTTACGCTTCGAAACCACCTTGGCCAACCTGCTGGATCACGCCGAATTCTGGCAGCAATTGCTGCCTGGACACGACAGTGCCGCTCAGGCGCAATCCAGACCCGCCGGTATGAGGGTTTAAGCAGAGCTATGAAAATAGACAGCGTTGGTATTTCGCCCGCGGTCAAGACGGACGAGGCGCGGGTGTCCGGGAGTTTTGCCGGGCGCTCGCTCAGTCAAGTGCCCAGCCGTCAGGCAGGGGTCGCCAGTGTGGCTGAATTGGGGCGTTGGCTGGCAACCAAGGTGGCTACCGATCAACAGAGTGAGCGTGTGCTGCAACGATTGGTGGATGGCGACACATCGGTTCTTTATGGGCGTCGGGTTCGACAGCCATGATCAGGGCGCTGCGATGCAGTGTTCCTTTGGCTCTGGTTGGTTGTGTCAGTGTGTCGCCGGCGCCGATCGCGAAGATTGAAGTCAGAGGTGAGGTGCGCATGCCGTCCCCTGTCACGCGCCCGGCCTATGTCAGTGTGCGTCTTTACGCACCGGTCGAAGGGCAGCCGCGAATGATTGCTCAGGCCAGCTACCGGGTGACGGCGTTGCCTGTGCATTTCACCTTTCGCCTGATGCCAGCGCAAATAGCGGGTGACGGGGTGTTGCTGCGTAGCGAACTGGCCTGGTCCGAAGACGGGCCTGTGCAGGCTCGAAGTTGGCAGCCTGCGGTAACCGGCAGCGAGATGAACGTACATCTTGGACAGCTACCGTGTTATCCAAAGTGCACTGTTCGACGCGCATCGACAGATCGTTGAAATACTTTGTATTGATTTTTTTCTAATTAATTTCAGTGAGTGTTCCGATACATCATTCGTTAGACAAAGACAGGCGTGAGAGCGTTAAATAAGAGTAATTGTCCTAATTCGACAATTGACCATTATTAATGACAGCTATTGTTGAGCTGATCATCGTGAAAAGCGTCACGTCGTACTATGTCGAGAATGAGTTTTCGTGCGTCGCCTACCTGGGCGCCGCACAAACTGTATGTGCAGGTTGGGGTCACTAAAAAATGCAAGGTGCCAGTACCCGTGCTTGGAAACAGATAAAACTGTGCCGTTGGGCTATTCCTACGTTTGAGTTTGTATCGAACGGTGAAGCAGGGATTTATATCCTGCTAGAAGGACAGCTCACAGTTCAGGATTGTAATGCGACACTTTGCCTCATGCCGGGTGAACTGGTGTTTGCACGCAGAGGCAACTATGTCATCAGCACGGGCGAACATGAATGTCATGTACTTTGGATCCCATTATCGGTTCAGTTTTTACAAAAGTTTATTCAGCGTTTCGGTGAGCTGTTAAGTGAAGTCGAGCGCTGGGATGAGCCAGGGGTCAGTCTTATCGCGTTTGCCAGTACGCCGTTGATGGCCGACTGCATCAAGGGGCTCGAAGGCCTGATGGTGCACGAGCACCCGCCGATGCTGGCGCTGTTGCGGGTTGAAGAATTGTTGATGTTGTTCGCGTTCAGTCCGCAAGGGCCAGCACTGATGTCGGTGCTGCGCCAGCAGGGCAGCCGGCACGTCGAGCGATTGCAGGCGTTCATGGAGCAGCACTATCTCAAGGAGTGGCGGC
The DNA here is from genome assembly GCF_002813455.1 of Pseudomonas baetica. Lineage (NCBI taxonomy): Bacteria > Pseudomonadati > Pseudomonadota > Gammaproteobacteria > Pseudomonadales > Pseudomonadaceae > Pseudomonas > Pseudomonas baetica. The sequence goes on from NZ_PHHE01000001.1 coordinate 3,959,689, forward strand.
TCTGTGAGTTTTCCCGGCAGTTCGGCATGGGCCTGACAACGTTCAAGGAGTTGTTCGGTTCAGTCTACGGCGTTTCCCCTCGTGCCTGGATCAGCGAGCGGCGTATCCTCTACGCCCACCATTTATTGCTTAACAGTGAGATGAGTATTGTGGATATCGCAATGGAAAGCGGTTTTTCCAGTCAGTCCTACTTTACCCAGAGCTATCGTCGCCGTTTCGGGTGTACGCCCAGTCGTTCCAGACAAGGAAAAGAATAGCGTCGGGCTAAAAAAAAATGACGTTTTTTGCAAGTTTGGTCCATTGGCCCTCAGTAAGATTGGTCACAGTGAAGGACGCTGACGGGTGTGCCACGAAACGAGATAGTCAAGGCAGAGAATGAGCCAGGAAGACCATAATCAACAGCCTCAAGCCGGTATTTTTGCTGGCCGTCGGGTCTCCGTAGTGGGACAGGATGCCCGCAGTCGAGGCAGAGCCGCAGGCTGCGTATCAGGCGGGCTGTACCGCGAATCGGGAATCATCAGCGCGCGTCAGTTGAGTTTGTTACAGCGCCTGCTGCCGCGTGCGCGACTGGAGCAGCTGTTTCAGTCCAATTGGCTGCAGCAGCGTCTTGCCCGCGGCATGGCCCTTGAGCGCGGGGACATTCAACTGGTGCTGCGTCACGCTTCTGCCCAAGGCGAGGACTGGTGCAACTGGCTGGGTGACCGAATCAACCTGGCCTCGACCCAGGCAATCATCGATTGGGTGCTGTTACCGGTCTACGGCTGGTGGGAGAGCCTTTTCGACGAAGCGATCCCCAGTTGGCGTTCGGCACTGATCGAGTATGAAACCCAGGCTCGTCAGTTGCGTATCAAGGCCGAGTTCTGGCGGCAGGTGGGCGCAACCGATTCGCAGCTGGCCCGGTTGGAATTGGCCAAAATCGAACGCTGTGAGGCCAAGACCCAGGTTGAAACGGCGGCGCTGGTGTGCAAGCTGAGTGCTATTTCCGAACAGGCGAGATTGGCCTGGCCTAACTGGCACCACGGCATGGCCGTGTTGCTGGCAGATGGCAAGCTCGATGGATTTGCGCCCGTGCCGGTGGTGCTGACCTCGCTGTGGGAGCCGCTGGCCAAACTTGACGAGGACGCCGGCGCCGCCGATGCGGTGCAGCTCTTCCTGCAAGAACGGAGCCTGTGTCAGGCCCACGATCACTTTTACTGGCAGAGCTCCTGACTGCCGGACACGCCGAGGAATCATGGAACATTTACTGACTGGATTGGCCGCACGCACAGGCCAGGGGGCCTTTGTGGCCGATCGAGCGGGCCGCTTCCACCTGCGGGTCGACGGTCACAGCCTGTTTTTGCAGCGTCAGGGCGATGACATGGTGCTGTCCAGTCCGCTGAACTGGCAGGTTCAGGGCCAATCCCCGACGGATCGCGACATGCTGATAAACCTGCTGGGTAAAGTCACCCGCTGGAGCCGGCAGCATCCTCAGGCGCTGGCGACTGATGAACAATCCAACCTCATCCTTGAGGCACGCCTTGACCTCGGCGCACTTGAACTTGACGACCTGGAACAGGCCATGGCGGCGCAGGTCGCCATTCTCGAAACGATCAAGCCCGACCTGCTGCTCGCAGGCCTGGAACCGCAGTGGAAACAAACGTCATGGCGTCCCTGAGAGTCTCGCGGTATTTGAGTCTGGTCGTGGTGTGGCTGTTGACCGGCACCGCGCACGGCCAGGATCTGGACTGGCCCGTCATTCCCTACAACTACGTAGCCCAAGGTGAAAACCTGCGCGATGTATTGGCCAATTTCGGCGCCAACTACGACGGCTCGGTGATTGTCAGTGACAAGGTCAATGACCAGGTCAGCGGGCGCTTCGACCTCAAGGATCCGCAGTCCTTTCTGCAACTGATGGCCTCGCTTTACAACCTCATCTGGTATTACGACGGGGCTGTTCTGTATGTTTTCAAATCCACTGAAATGCAGTCGCGACTGGTCAAGCTGGAGCAAGTCAGCGAAGCCGAATTGAGGCAGGCGCTGGAAGCGGGGGGGGTCTGGGAACCGCGCTTTGGCTGGCGACCGGACATGAGCGGACGACTGGTGTATATCTCCGGCCCTTCGCGTTACCTCGACCTGGTGGAGCAAACCGCCATGGCGCTGGAGCAGCAGCACGCGTTGCGCAGTGAAAAGACCGGCGACCTGGTGGTGGAAATCTTTCCGCTCAAGTACGCGGTCGCCGAAGATCGTCGAATCAAGTACCGCGAGGACGACATTGAAGCCCCTGGCGTGGCGACCATCCTCGCCCGGGTGCTGGGTGACGCCAACGTGGTGGCGGTCGAGGGGCAGGACAGTCCACGGTCGCCGGTGCAGTCCGGGCGTGCAGTGGTCCAGGCCGAGCCCTCGCTCAATGCCATCCTCGTGCGCGATACCAAGGAACGCATGCCGATGTACCGGCGCCTGATCACGGCACTGGATCGGCCGTCGGCGCGTATCGAAGTGGGGTTGTCGATTGTCGACATCAACGCAGAAAACCTCGCCGAGCTGGGTGTGGACTGGCGCGTCGGGATCAGCGTCGGACCTCGCCAGTTGGTCGACATCCGCACCACCACAGAGGACCTCGGCGGGCCCGAGGCCGGTGCCAGTCTGGTAGACAGTCGAGGTCTGGATTTCCTGCTGGCGCGAATTACCTTGTTGCAGAACCAGGGCCGCGCGCAGATCGGCTCGCGGCCGACCGTGCTGACCCAGGAAAACACCCTCGCGGTGATCGATCACAGCGAAACCTACTATGTCAGGCTTATCGGTGAGCGAGTGGCGGAGCTGCGGCCCATCACTTACGGAACCATGCTCAAGCTGACACCGCGGGTGATCCAGTTGGGCGACAAACCGGAAATCAGCCTCAGTCTGCACATCGAGGACGGCAACCAGAAGCCTAACAGTTCCGGACCAGGAGGCCTGCCGACCATCGCCCGTACCGTGGTCGATACCGTGGCCCGCGTCGGGCATGGCCAGAGCCTGTTGATTGGCGGTATCTACCGCGACGAACTCAGCGAATCGATACGCAAAGTGCCGTTGCTGGGTGATATCCCGTACCTGGGCGCACTGTTCCGTTTCAAGTCCAGTTTCACCCGTCGTTCGGTGCGCCTGTTTCTGATCGAGCCGCGACTGATCGACAACGGTCTCGGCCATTTCGTGGCCTTGGGCAGCAAGCGCGGCTATATGGATCAATTGCTCCAGGTCGATGAGTTGTCGAACCAGAGTCTTTCGTTGCAGAAATTGCTCGGTACCACGCAGTGCCAGGCACTGGGTCAGGCTCGCGAGCTGCAGCAGATCCTGGCGCAGACCGGCAAAGACTCTTCGCTGACCGCCTGCGCTATGGGCAACGACACTCAGGGTTGGCGCATCGCCGAAGGGGCTTGCGTCGAAGGCGTTGATCAGTGCGTCCGCGCGCCTGAGAAGCCTTGAGATGAGTTGGAAGATCCGTTTTTACAGCGGCCTCAATCAAGGGGTCGAAGTGCCTCTGGGCGAAGGGCGCGTGGTCATCGGTAGCGATCCGTTGCAAGCCGATCTGGTGCTGGTCGATGAAGGTATTGCGCCGGTTCATCTGGTGTTGGATGTCGACCCGCAAGGTGTTCGTCTGTTGGAGTGGGCCGAGGGTAATCAGCCGCTTCAGGGGGGGCAGCCGCTGGTCGGTGGTACTGCGTTGCAGGCGCTGGTCCGACAGGCTTGCGGGCCGTTGCTGTGGGCTTTTTGCGCTCAGGAGCGTCAGTTCAGCGAACAGTTGCCCATGGCCGCCCACCCTCAGGAACGGCGTACGGCGGTACCCCGCTCTTATTGGGGCGGGCGATTGATGCTCGCGGTCAGCGTGTTACTGCTGGTGGGTTTCGTGGGGTTGCTTGGCGGGCCATGGTCGGGCGGCAGCGGCGGTATGACCGGCGAAGATCCGCTGGTCGCGTTGCGCAGTTTTTTACGTGATCGCCAGTTCCAGTCCGTGCAGGTCGCGGAGCCACAGGCCAATGGCAGCATCACGCTCACGGGTTACCTGGAAGATAACCGCGCGCGGTTGGCACTGCAGCAATACCTTGAACGCAGCACGCTGACCTATCGGCTCGATGTGCGCAGCATGGAAGAAATTCGGCAGGGGGTGGAATTCATCCTGCAGAAATTCGGTTATCGCCAGGTACGCACGGTTAATGCTGATCAACCCGGCTGGATTCGCCTGACCGGCGAGTTGGCGCTGGAAGATGATCACTGGCTACAAATCGACAGCTTGCTCAAGGCAGACGTACCCGGATTGCTGGGCGTGGAAAACCGCGTGCGGCTGGCCGGCTCGCACCTCAAGCGACTCGACCAGATGCTCGCGGATTTCGGCCTTGAAACCGCATTGGCCTATGTTGACAAAGGCGAGCGCATTGAGGTGCGCGGGCAGCTCGATGAGGCGCAGCTCAACCAGTTTTATAAGTTGCAGCATGAATTTCGTCAGGAGTTCGGCGCCCGCCCGGCCCTGGAATTACTCAGTCGCAACAAGCGCGCCAGTACCGATGAGCTGGAGTTCGTGGTGCGTTCGGTGTCTCTCGGCAAACTGCCTTATGTGGTGCTGGGTGACGGTCAGAAATACCCGGTCGATGCGTCGACTCCGCAAGGCGTGAGGGTGTTGGCGATCAACGCCGACGCGGTGATTGTCAGTCGCGGCAAACAACAATTCATCATCAACCTGAAGGGAGAGCCACTTAGTGATGACGGCTTTGGAGGAGCGTCTGCGCGCCGCTGACGTGGATTTTGAGCGGCAGATTCGCGCGCAGTTGGAACAGGCCCAGGCCATTGGCAAGCGTCGTTTGATCAGCGGCGGTGAGCCTCGGCAATACCAGCAATGGCAGATGGAAGCCCAGGCAGTCGAGGCCGCCATCAGCATTCTCAACACCCTCAAGGGAGCTTCGTAATGGCATCGATTTTTACCAATGACAGCGCCGTCAACACCCTCGACAAAGTCGCGGACAACCTCAAGGAGCAGGCGAACAACGCCAACAAGGAAGTCGGCGATGCCATTGCGGCACTCAAGGAGGCCGCTGACAACCCGGCGCTGCTGGCCGAGCTTCAGCACAAACTCAACAAATGGTCGGTGATCTACAACATCAACTCGACCGTCACGCGTTCGATGAGAGACCTGATGCAGGGCATCCTGCAGAAAATCTGATGATGGACAGTTCATTGAAAGGGCTGATGGCAGAACTAGCTCTGGCCGGTACCGGCCACCATTGCCACGAAGAAGCGCAACATATTGCCAACTGGCTCGAACAGGTTGAAGGGCAGGCGCAGGCCGCGTGCCTGATCCGTCTCTCCAGTCTGATGAATCAGGGGCATTACCAACAGGCGCTGGAGTTGGGCGAGGGTCACCCCTGGCCGGAACTGGCACCCTGGCTGGCGTTGTGCGAATGGCGACTGGGCCTGGGCACGGCGCTGGATCGGCGTCTGGCCGGGCTGGCCGCGAGCGATGACCCGCGCCTGGTGCAGTTTGCCCAAGGCATGCGTAACCCGGAGGGGCCATGAACAAAATTGATGGATCGTCCGCGCAGTTGCCATTGCGCAATGGACCGGATGCAAGACCCCCGGCGCCGGTCGAGCCCGCTCAGGTGCAGGCTTTCGAAGCGGCGATGAAGGGCCCCCCGGTGGCGACCCGGCCAGCGCCGGTCGATGCCGCTCAGCAACTGTGGTTGCAAGGCGCGAGCCTGACGACAGCCCTGACCGGAAAGGACCGCACGCAGCAGCGCGACACCGTCTGGAAATGGTTTCGCGAGGACCTGCCGGAGTCGGCCAAGAACCGTCGTTCCGAGCTGCGTGACTGGCTCATGTACGGTCTGTCGGACCGCTTGCTGGCGCACTTCCCGCAATCACGGGGAGGACCTGAGCAGGATCGTCTGGCGCTCAAGGACCTGCTCAAGGAACAGGCACCTTTTGGCAAGCAACAGGAAACGCTGTTGCTCTACGTACTGGGCGAGATCAAGGGGGTTGAGGGCAGCGAGTACCTGAACACCCTGGTGCGCAGCGAGTTGCAGATCCTGATCCCGACCAACGGACTGGTCAAAAACATGATGAGCTTCACCCACTCACCCGATCTGGAGTCGTGATGGATATTAGTCCGATAAGTCAGACCGCGGTCACCAGTCTCGATGAACTCAAAACCCCCCAGGCCAGTGCCGGGCAAATCGCCGATTTCGAGCAGGCGATGGCCAAGGGCACCGAGAGTCTTGGGGGGGGGCTGCTCAATGAAATCGGACAGATCAAAGAACGTATCTCCCAGGTCAAGCACGATCTTGAGGTCCAGATGTCGACCCCCGGTGATGACCCGAGCAGCCTGATGCAGATGCAGTGGACGTTGATGCGCATCAGCATGCAGGAAGAGCTGATCGCCAAGACGGTCGGACGCATGAGTCAGAATATCGAAACGCTGATGAAAACCCAATAAGGTGCTGCGTGAAGAGACTCAATCGAACTCTGATGTTGCTGACCGTGATGTTGCTCGCCGGTTGCAAGGTCGAACTCTATGCCGGTATCAGCCAGAAAGAAGGCAATGAAATGCTCGCGTTGCTGCGCACCGAAGGGATCGGAGCGTCCAAGCAGCCGGACAAGGACGGCAAGATCAAATTGCTGGTCGAGGAGTCGGATATCGCCGAGGCCATTGATGCGCTCAAGCGCAAGGGCTATCCGCGTGAGAGCTTTTCCACGCTCAAGGATGTGTTTCCCAAGGAGGGATTGATCTCCTCGCCGGTCGAGGAGCGTGCCAGGCTCAATTACGCCAAGGCCCAGGAGATCTCCCGGACCCTGTCGGAGATCGACGGTGTACTGGTGGCGCGCGTCCATGTGGTGCTGCCTGAAGACCGTGATGGTCTGGGCAAGAAATCTTCCCCGGCTTCGGCGTCGGTGTTTATCAAGCATGCAGCCGACATCCAGCTCGACGCCTATATTCCGCAGATCAAGCAACTGGTGAACAACGGCATTGAAGGCCTGAATTACGACCGCATCAGCGTGGTGCTGGTGCCTTCGGCGGACGTTCGGCAAGTTCCGCTCGCACCGCGTTATGACACGGTGTTCTCGATTCAGGTGACGGAAGCATCCCGTGGACGGTTACTCGGGCTGTTCGGGTTACTGGTTGCGCTACTGGTGGTGAGCAACCTCGGTCAGTACTTGTGGCAGCGCAGCAGGACTTCGTAATGACGTTGTTGCTGACGCCCTATCAATTGCGATTTTGCCCGGCCCGCTACATCCACCTTACGCGTGTTCCGCCCGCGCTGATGCAATTGGCCGACACATTGAGCCATTGGCGTCGGCACAGTGGAATCAACGCCTGGCTGCTCAGTGAGTGCTCGCTGGACATCCATTACGAGTTGCCGCCGACACTCGGCGGTCTGGCGTTCTTTGAGCAAGCTGCGCTGGAAAAGACCCTCGGTTACCTGGGTGCGCTGCTGCATGGCCACGCTATTCGCCAAGTGCTGGACGCGAACAACCTGCGTCGGGTTCACGCGGTGATCGGCGAGGCTGGACATCGCTACTGCCTGGAGCAATTGGATCTGATCATTGGCGCCTGGCCGCAAGGCTGGCAGCAGCCATTGCCTGACGGTGAGCTCGGTGATTGCCTGCGCCAACGTGCGCTGGCTTTCTGGTTGCAGGCCTGCATTGACGTTGCACCGGGATTTGCCCGGCGCATTGCCTTGCGCCTGGCGCTCACCGATACCGCTGTGTCCGCGCCCCCGGTGCAGTGGGCAGTGAGCAGTGACCAGCGTTCATTGGCCCAGGCGTTGTGCCTGAAAGTCGCCCGACAAGTGAGCCCGCAATGCTTCCATTTATTGAAATAAAAGCTTCTGAAGTGCAGCTCGCGCCGGACCAGGTGTTGCTGCGCAGCCGCGACTATCAGGATTATCTGACAGCAGGCGAACTGGTCGAAGTGGCTCGTAAGCGCGCCGCCGAAATCGAACAGGCCGCCCATGATGTCTACGCACAACAGAAGGCATTGGGCTGGCAGGCCGGCATCGAAGAAGCACGTATTCGTCAGGCCACGCTGATTCAGGAGACGCTGTTGCAGTGTCATCAGTATTATCATGAGGTCGAACAACAGATGAGCGACGTGGTGCTGCAAGCGGTGCGCAAGATTCTCCAGCACTACGACAATATCGAGTTGACGTTGCAAGTGACACAGCAGGCGCTGTCACTGGTCAGCAACCAGAAGCAGGTGATCTTGCACGTGCAGCCGGATCAGGTGGTTGAGGTGCGCGAACAGATCTCCCGGGTGCTCAAGGATTTTCCGGAAGTGGGCTACGTCGAGGTCATTGCCGATGCCCGGCTGGATCAGGGCGGCTGCATTCTGGAGACCGAAATCGGCATTATCGACGCGAGCGTCGATGGTCAGTTGAGTGCTCTGGAGGCGACCTTCAAGCAGGCGTTGGTGCACAAGGGCAGAGCCTCTGCGCCCGCCATCGACAGTGCTGTCGATACGCCAGCATTTGACGTTCTAAATTGACAAAAATACGCCCGATATTTGAAAAGCCAAAAAAACCGTTCCCTTAGTATGGGCTCCTGTAAAGGACCAACGTTAGTTGGGAGCTACTATGCTAATTTCGTCCTCAGTCAACGCCCTCACGGGTGCTGGCAGGCAGCAGGAAGTCTCCCCGCCGAAGGATTCGCAACCGGCCAAGGCCACCTTGTCCACCCAGGTTGTGGGTCAGGGTCTGATGGCTGCGCTCAAGACCACGATTGGCATTGCGCTCAGCACGAAAGTGCCGGACATCAGCCGAGCCAGCCTGGTAACCCCACAGCCTGAAGGTGCGTCGCAGCTGATCGCCGATGCGGCGGGACAGCGCAAGGTTACGCTGCGCAGTTTCGAGAACGGCGTCACCGAAGTGCAACTGGCGCGGCCGCCATTGACCACCCTGGTCCTCAGCGGTGGTGGCGCCAAAGGCGCGGCGTATCCGGGGGCGATTTCGGCGTTGGAAAACAAGGGTGCGCTAGAGGGCATCAAGAGTATTTCCGGTTCGTCGGCCGGGGCTATCACCGCCGCGCTGCTGGCGTCGGGCATGAGCGCCACTTCGTTCAAGACTCTGTCGGACAACATGGACCTTATCACCCTGCTCGACAGCAGTAAAAGCTGGTTGAGAAAAGTCCAGCATGTGATTTCCGGCTGCGCTAATGCGATCACCCTTGGCAGGATGGGTGTAGTCGGCAGCATTGTTCGTCTGCTGTACAACATCTTGCCACGTTCGGATTCCGAAGCGGCACCGCTGGAGAAAGTGCTGCGCGAGGAGACGAGTAAGGCGGTAATGAACCAGATCGCGGCTCATATGGACATCGCTGAACAACCCGCCGTGAGAGCTATTGCACAAAAACTGGGGGCCGGCGGCGTGGTGACCTTCCGCGACCTGGCTGTGCTCAGTCGGTATATCCCACAGATCAAGGAACTGAGCATGACCGGCACGGCCATGTACGAAGGGCGTCCGCAGTTGGTGGTGTTCAACGCCGACCTGACCCCCGACATGGACATTGCCCGTGCTGCACACATTTCCGGGGCGTTCCCGCTGGTGTTCCAGAAAGTCGCGGAAGCCGCGCACCCGTTCCAGGAACAGGGCGAAGTCACGCTGTTTCAGGATGGCGGGGTCATGTCCAATGTGCCGGTTCCCGAGATGATCAATCAGCAGTTCTCGAACAGCCCGTTGCGTCAGGCCGATAACCTCATCCTCAAGTTCCCTGAGGATGAAGTCGCCCAGAAGGGTCCGGGCCGGGGCGCTATCAATGTGAAAGAGTGGATTGTCGGTGCTCCGTTGGGAGCGCAAGCGGCATTGCAGGATCGCGGGCTTGCCGCGTTCGAAGACCAGACGGTTGTAGTGCCGCTCAAGACCGAGTCCGGCGACTACAGCGGGATGCTGGGCGGAACCCTGAACTTCACCATGCCCGCCAGCGTCAAGAATTCGTTGCAGGCGTTATTGCAGAACGAAGTCGGTGACCACCTCGACAACCGTTTGCAAGCCCGCGAAGCCCACACGTTTGCGACGATGGAAGGGGCGTTGCTGGCCCTTGATGACGAAATGCTTGCCAGTGTTGCGGCCCAGGATCCGGTGCGTACCGCAGACGTTGTGCAGTTCCGTCGGGAGGTTGGCGAGGCGTTATCCGGGCTGACGGTGGCGATCCTCTCGGCTGAAAACATGAAGCTGACCGATAACCTGCGTTCGGCCTTCTCGCGGCTGGATGCCTTGGCGACTACGCCGGAGCGCAAGGAATGGTTGAGCAAAACGTTGAACAACGCCGATAACACCGACCATCAACGCTTGCTCGGCGCTCTGCGCAACACGCCTGTGGAGTCGCCGGTACTGAAGGCGGCGGTGGACGAAATGCGCAAGCGCGATGTAGCGGTGATTGCTGAGAACATTCGCAAGGAAGTGATCTTGCCTTCCCTGTTCCGTGTCGGACAGCCGAAATCCAACGTGGCGTTGTTGCATCGCGTCGAGCAAAGCCTGATGCGTGCAACCACTCCGGCCGAGATCAATCGAGCGCTGGATGACCTTGCCGACAATTACGGCGCGCGTAACAAACCCTGGAGCAAGGCATTCAGTTCTACCACCGTTAACATGGCCCGGGCCTGGCGGATCAAGGAGTAAACCCTCATGACAGTTGAAGCATGGCTGGATCAATGGGATTTGGCGTTGCCGTCAGAGGCGCAGCAGACCTGCCGTTTGCGCGTTGGCGACGGGCCTGAGTTGTTGCTCGAGCGCACCCCCGGCGGCTGGTTGCTTGCCTTGCGTCTGGGCCCGCTACCGAGGACCCTGCTGCAGGGCGTGGTCCTGCAATTGTTGCAGGTCAACAGCCCGTTTTCGCTGCTGGCTCCGGTGCGAATGACGGCTGACGTCGCTGGTGATCTGGTGCTGTGTGTCGAAGCGCTTGACGGGCAGGCAGACGTCGAGCAGTTGAACGCCTGGTACGGCAAATTGCTGCAAGGCCATTCCTTGTTCAGTTCGTTGACCGCGCAAGGTGCGACCCTGACCGATGCACCTTTGCAAGGTGGCGTGTTTGTCTGAGCTGACTGTTTGAATGACAACGGGCCCTTATGGGCCCGTTGTCATTTCGAGGTAGCGTCAACTCAGTGCGCGGCGTCGACGGCGAAGCGATGGCTGCGTTGCAAGATCGGACACAGCGCGAAGGCCCCCCATAACACCCGTGTGATCGCCACCGGCATCACCGAGCGGCTGGAATCCGACTGTTCAACCTGTCACTGTAAGAGTTGCCTAAGACTCGTGCCGCGATCGGACGATCTTTTGACTTTGGTTTATAAAAACAAGATCAAAAGCTCGCTGCCTGAACGAGCCCCATGAAAGACAGGACACCGTTTCCCCCTTACGATAAGGGATAGGCAAACGGTTATGTTTATGACTAATAGCAACGATAAGAGTGGTGAGCTTTTGGGCCAGGAGCGGCGTCGTCGCTGGAGCCCAGAGCAAAAGCTGGCCATGGTTCGAGAGAGCCTTGAACCAGGACAAAGCGTTTCGGTCGTGGCTCGGCGCAACGGCATCAATGCCAACCAGTTGTTCCTGTGGCGCAAGCTGTACCAGGACGGCAGTCTATCGGCGGTCAGTGCTGGCGAAGCCGTGGTGCCGGCCTCCGAGCTGAGCGATGCGCTCAAGCAGATCCGTGAACTGCAACGGATGTTGGGCAAGAAAACGATGGAAGCGGAAATCCTCAAAGAGGCCGTGGAGATCGCCCGGTCGCGAAAATGGATTGCGCATTCACCCTTGTTGCCGGGGGACGACCAGTGAAACTGGTCAGCGAATGTCTCGGTGTGGCGCGCTCGCAATTAACGGTTCGAATCAAGCAATCGGTATCGCCCAAGACACGGCGAAGCAGGCCTGTGAACGACGCTGAGTTGGTGGCCGAAATCCAGCAACAGGTCAGCGAGCTGCCCAGCTATGGCTACCGTCGAGTCTGGGGATTGCTGCGTCGCGCCCGTGAAACCCAGCTGCTACCTGCGATCAACGTGAAGCGAGTTTACCGGGTGATGCGTGATCACAACCTGCTGCTTGAGCGCCGGATCAAACAACCCGGCGTGCCGCGTCGGCACGAAGGCCGTATTGCGGTGCAAACCAGCGATACGCGTTGGTGCTCGGACGGCTTTGAGTTCCGTTGTGAGGACGGCGCTAAACTGAGCGTGACCTTCGCCCTGGACTGCTGTGATCGCGAAGCCATCGGCTGGGTCGCGAGCCCGACCGGGTACAGCGGCGATGATATCCGCGACTTGATGCTGGAAAGTGTGGAGAAGCGCTTCGGTGATCAACTGCCTGCAACACCGGTGCAGTGGCTCAGCGATAACGGTTCGGCCTACACCGCCGAACAGACGCGCCTGTTTGCTCGGCAGATCGGCTTGCAGCCGGTGACCACACCAGTGCGTAGCCCGCAGAGTAATGGCATGGCCGAGAGCTTCGTGAAGACGATCAAGCGTGACTACGTGGCGCACATGCCCAAACCGGATCGAGAAACGGCGTTGCGTAACCTGGCAATTGCCTTCGAACACTACAACGAGCAGCATCCGCACAGCGCCTTGAACTATCGCTCACCGAGGGAGTTCAGGCGCTTGGCAGTGGCATCAATTTAACGGGGAGTTGGTGTCCGGTTTTGTAGGGGCAAGTCCACTGCCTTCGACAGCCCCTACAGGGTCGGGTGATAACAATAAGGAGAGGGATGTGCTGGCGACAGCTCTGGTGTTGGTGGCGGCGCTGCTGCATGCGGCGTGGAATACCTTGATCAAATTCAGTGCCGAACGGTTGCTGGTGGTGGCCTGCATGGACACGGTGGCGCTGCTGTTCGTCGCCATCGCGTTGCCGTTCGTGAGCCTGCCGCCCATGGACATCTGGCCGTGGATTCTCGCCTCGGCGGCATTCGAACTGCTCTATCGCTACCTGCTGATTCAGGCCTACCGGGTCGGTGATCTGGGGTTGGTCTATCCGCTGATGCGCGGCCTGTCGCCGCTGGTGGTATTGGCATTGACCCTGGTCTTCGCCGGCGAAGTGCTCACCTCCCAGCAGATCTTCGGAATCATGCTGATTCCATTCGGCATGGCCTGCCTGCTGTGGCAGGGCGGCGGCGGGAAACATTTGCCGTGGTCGATGCTGCCGGTGGTGGCGCTGATCGGCCTGTGTATCGGCTGTTACACCTACATCGATGGTCAGGCGTTGCGACGCTGGTCGCATCCGCTGGATTACCTGGTCTGGGTCACGCTGCTCAGTGCCTGGCCGTTCCCGTTGCTGGCCTGGGTCGCCAAACGCCCGGCGTTCATGCAGTTTTGGCATGAGCAGTGGAAGTTGGGCCTGGCGGTCGGGTTCTGCGTGCTGTTCAGCTACGCTCTGGTGCTGTGGGCGATGCAGTTGGGCTCGATCGCCGAAGCGGCGGCGTTGCGCGAGATCAGCGTGATTCTGGTGGTGCTGTTTGGCATGCGCTACCTCAAAGAACCTTTTGGCCGGCCACGGCTCTTAGCCTGTGGGTTAGTGCTGATCGGCATGCTGGTGATGAAGTTCTGACGGCCTGGCCAATTCTATAACTCGAAAGAAGGACGGCGTTATGACGGTGGCTCTGTGGTGTGTGTTGATCGCGATCTTTTTGCCGTATGTGTGCACGATTGTCGCCAAGATCTCGGGCGGTTTCAGGCTGAGGGACAATCATGATCCCCGGGACTTTCTCGATAGCGTTGATGGCGTGGCCCGGCGGGCGCATGCGGCGCAATTGAACAGTTTTGAGGTGATGCCGGCATTTGCCGCCGCGGTGATCGTCGCGCACCTGGTGGGAACCGCGGAGCTGGTGACGGTGAATGTGCTGGCGGTGCTGTTTATCACCAGTCGCCTGCTGTACATCATTTGCTACCTGGCGGACTGGGCGGTTTTGCGTTCGCTGGTGTGGTTTGTCGGCATGGGGTTGATCGCTGCGTTCTTCTTTGTGTCGGTCTGATTCTCGGTTGCTGCCACCGGTCTCTTCGCGGGCAAGCCCGCTCCCACAGGTATCAGCGGTGAACACGAATTCTGTGTACACCAACGAACCTTGTGGGAGCGGGCTTGCTCGCGAAGACGATTGATCAGGCAACGAAATAGCTTAAGGTTTTTCCTTGGCCGTATCGGCGACTTGAGGCACTTGCGGCAGCGCCGCGCCTTTAGGCCAGAGCATCCAGATCTGCCCTTGCTGTTTCATATCTCCGGCGAGTTGCCCGGCCGCATCACCGGTGCCCCAGAACAGGTCCGCGCGCACTTCGCCGGCAATCGCGCCGCCGGTGTCCTGCGCTGCTACCGGGCGAACCAATGCTGTGCCATCCGGGCGTGTTGTCGACAGCCACAACAGGCTGCCCAGTGGAATCACCTTGCGATCCACCGCTGCGCTGTAACCCGCCGTGAGTGGCACGTTCAGCGAGCCGCGCGGGCCTTCATTGCTGTCCGGATTGCGGGTGAAGAACACGTAACTCGGGTTGCTGCCCAGCAGTTCCGGAATACGTGAAGGGTTGGCTTTGGCCCAGTTGCTGATCGCACCCATGGTCACGTCTTCTTTCTTCAGCTCGCCTTGCTCGACCAGCCAACGCCCGATTGGCCGGTACGGGTGGCCGTTCTGGTCGGCATAGGCAATGCGCAGCTGTTTACCGTCCTGTGTCTGGATTCGGCCGGAACCCTGGATCTGCAGAAACTGCAGATTCATCGGATCGGTGAGGTAGGCCACGACTGGCGCGTTCACGCCTTTGGATTCAATGGTCGCTGCGTCGTCGTAGGGTTTGAGCACCCGACCTTCGAGACGCCCGCGCAGACGTTTGCCTTTCAGCTCGGGGTAAATGCTGTCGAGCGAGACGATGATCATGTCTTCAGGCACGCCGTACACCGGCACATTGGCGGTCTCGGTCGGTGTCAGGCTGCCGGGGTAGACCGGTTCGTAGTAGCCGGTAATCAAGCCGTTGGGGTTGTCGTTTTCAGCGCGCAGGCCATAGACATCAAGGTTCTGTTTAAGGAAGGCACGGATTTCGTTGGCGCTCTGCGGCACATTGGCCGCCGCCGCGCAGGTGGGGCCCCAGACCGCGTCTGCCTTGAGCCGGGTGCAGGCGCTGCGCCACGAGCCGAAACCGGCGACCAGATCGCTATCGGACACTGCCGGCAGTGCTTCCCAGGTTGCGCTGGAGTACGTCGCCAACGCATGGGTTTTCGGTTTGGCACTGTCGCCGCCAGTGCAGCCGGCGAGGATCGCCAGCATTGGCAGGGTTGCAATCAGCGGGTGACGCCAGGCCTTGAAACGGCTGTTCATGGAGAGATTCCTGTGCCGGTTGCGCGAGTGCTCCATGCGCTCAAGCAACCCGTAATTTTAATAGGGCTATTGGTGTTTGTCGGTGACGCGGGGATACTGGCCGCCGAATTCCGTGACCTGAAGCCACCATGACTCTTAAAAGAATTGCTGCTGTATTGCTGGCCTGTCTGACCTTGTCCGCCTGTGGCGGTGTCGATCCGAACTCCCCGCTGGGTCAGCGCAAGGCGATCTTCAAACAGATGCTCAAGACCGGCGAAGACCTGGGCGGCATGTTGCGTGGACGCATTCCCTTCGACGGGCCGAAATTCGCCGAGGGTGCGGTGAAACTCGATGCGTTGTCCCATGAGCCGTGGAAGCATTTCCCGCAGGTTCGCGAAGAAGATCACACCAGCGCCAAGGACGATGTCTGGCAAAAGCAGGCCCGCTTTCAAGAGATGGCCCACAACCTTGAAGCCGCCACCGGTGAATTGGTGATTGCCAGCAAGGTTCAGCCGTACAAGGCCAGCAACCTGGGGCCGGCGGTGCAGAAAGTTGAAGATGCCTGCAGCGCTTGCCATAAAGAGTTTCGCGATCATTGATCTCTGTTGTTTGAGCTGACGCCTTCGTCGGATCGCCGCCCGGAACAAGCTCGCTGCCACAAGGTTCTTCGGTGTGCCTGGCATTGAGGGTCACTGGAGGTCCCTGTGGGAGCGAGCCGGCTCGCGAAAGCGGTTTGAAATTCACCGCGACACTGAAGGATTACTTGTCGAGCTGGTCCAGCGCGTCCTGCAACTCTTTACGCGACTCGGCGAGCTTGTCTTTGCGCTTGTTGATCTTCTCCGGGTCGCCTTTCTTCATCGCCTTGTCGAGGTCAGCCTGTCGCTTGCTGACTTCGTGCTTGGCTTCAAGCACCTTGTTTTCGCGTTCTTTCTTCAAGCCTGCGTCAGTGCAATGCTCGGTCACTTCACGCAAAGCGGTTTCCAGGCCCGCCTGCTGATCGGTATTGCCACGGGACTTTGCCTGTTCGATCTGATTGATGATGCCCTGCTTCTTGGCGGCGCAACCGGTCAGGCCCGGAGCGTCTTCGTCGGCCATCACTGGCGCGGCCATGGCGGCGCAAAGGGTGAGCAGGGCGAGCGGTGCAAGAAATTTCATAAAAGCTCCATGTGCAAAGACAATCGGGTCGGTGAGGCACTGCGCTGTTGGAGCGCCCGCCGGCCGTTGGGTTCCCGGCGCACCGGGATTGCGTGTTCAGAAACCGTCGATTCCGGCGGCGTGTAAAATTTCACTCAAGGCTAGCACCTGCGGGTCGCGAAAGAACGCGCTCAATTGCGCCGCGCGACCGGGGCCGATGCCGGCTTCTGCCTGCCATTGTTCGGTGTCGCGTTGTACCAGCGCCTGCCATGAGTCAGGGAGTTGCGCCTGACCGGTCGGCGGCAAGCCCAAGGCCTTGAGCCATTGTGCGAATGGCCGTTGGCGGGCGTTGTGAATACTGTGCATCAGGCGCGCGCTGCTGCGTTCGCCGAAGCCGGCAATGTTAGCAAGCTCTGGCGCGTCGAGGGCCAACCAATCCAGCAGGTTGCTCAGGCGGCCTGTTTCGAGAAGTTTCTCCCAAGTGCCGCGACCGACATGTTGCATGGCCAGTCCCTGTTTGCCACTGAGCCAGGTCAGGCGCGCGAGAAACTGGCTTTCGCAGCCTGGTGTCGGTTGCCAGCAACTCAGGGCGTGGAAGTCGTCGGCGCTCGGGATGTCCATGTGCGCTCGGTCGATGCTGCGCAACACCACGCTGTCGAGCCGGGGGATGGTCAGGCCCGCCAGACTGATCGCCACCTGATCGCCGGGACGGATATCCAGTGCTTGCCAGCGCTTGAATGAGCTGGCGCTGACCCGTTTGATCTCGCGGTCATCGAGCATGACCGGGTTCAGTTCCAGCACTGGGGTGATGCGCCCGGTGCGCCCGATCTTGAAATTCACCTTGCGCACTTCGGCCAAGGCCTGAGCAAACGGGTACTTCCAGGCCACAGCCCAGTAAGGCGCATGAGCCTGCCAGCGCTCGGCGGGTGGGCGCTGGCTCTGGCGCAGAACCACGCCGTCCGTGGCGAATGGCAGGGGCGAGCGGTACCAGTGTTCGCGCCACTTCTGTGCGTCAGCGAATTGCGAAACGCGATGGCTATAGCGCTCCGTTGCGGTAAAACCCAGCGCCGCCAATGTCGATAACCTTTCAGACAAGTCCGCAGGTCCTTGCGGCCAGTCCCAGACGAACAGCCCGATCCCGTCGGCTTGTTCTGCGCTCAAGCTTTTGCGTCCCATCAGACCGGCCACGGTGGCGCGGGCGTTGACGCTGCCGGCTTGAGCCTGAATATGTTCGGTCAGGCGCCAATAGAGTTCACCTTGCACCAGCAGATCCAGCGGTTGCTTGAGTCGTTGCGGGATGGCGCCGATCTTGCGCGCAGATGCCGTCCAGTCCTGCCCGCTGACGCCGTCGCCGCGACTGATTGCTTGCTGCAAAAGTCCATCGCGATAAATGAGCGTCACCGCAACGCCATCGACCTTGGGTTGCACCCAGACCTCTTTGCGATCACGTAGCCAGGCTTGCACGGCCTCGGCTTTGTGAAGTTTATCCAGGCCGGTGTGGGCGACTGGATGTGCGACTGGCCCGGAGGCTGTGCGCACGGCCTCAATCGTCGCTGGCAATTTAAAACATGCTCGCCATTCGCTTAGCTGCAGGCGCGATTGGTCATAGAGTTCGTCGGCAATCAGCGAGCGGCCTTCGCGGTGGTAGGCGTCGTCCCATTGGTCGATCTGTTTTTGCAGCGCGGTGATTTCGGTTTTTGCTTGAGTGGCTGGCCATTTCGGGCAATCGGCGTGGGCATTGAGGGCCGTACAGGCCACGAGGAAAACAAACCGCAGGCGAAGCGTGGCAAGCATCGTGAGCGTCCTTGCTCGGGGGGAATGCTTGAAGGTTAGAAGACGAAATGGAGCTTGGTAAGTAGGGTGTTTTGCGGGGTGTGTCTGGTCGGGAAGTGATGTCGGTCCGGCTAGCCCCTTCGCGAGCAGGCTCGCTCCCACAGGATTCGGGTGTGAATTCAAAATCGAGTTTCAAGCATGAAAAAGCCCCGCACGGCGCAAACCGTGCGGGGCTTTTTATGCAGCCAGGGAATTACAGGCCAGCAGCGGAACGCAGAGCGTCGGCGCGGTCGGTTTTTTCCCAAGTGAAGGTGGTGAAGGTGTCTTCGCCAACAGTCTTGGTCTGCGGGGCACGGCCGAAGTGACCGTAAGCAGCAGTTTCCTGGTACATCGGGTGCAGCAGGTCGAGCATGGTGGTGATGGCGTATGGACGCAGGTCGAACACTTCACGTACCAGTTTGATGATCTTGTCATCGCTGATCTTGCCGGTGCCGAAGGTGTTCAGCGAGATCGAAGTAGGCTGGGCCACACCGATCGCGTAGGAAACCTGAATCTCGCAACGCTCGGCCAGGCCGGCAGCAACGATGTTCTTGGCCACATAACGGCCGGCGTAGGCAGCCGAACGGTCAACCTTCGATGGATCCTTGCCGGAGAACGCGCCGCCGCCGTGACGGGCCATGCCGCCGTAGCTGTCGACGATGATCTTGCGACCGGTCAGACCGCAGTCACCTACCGGGCCGCCAATGATGAACTGGCCGGTCGGGTTGATGTGGAACTGGGTGTCTTTGCTCAGCAGTTCGGCAGGCAGCACGTGCTTGACGATCAGCTCCATCACGCCTTCGCGCAGGTCTTTGTACGACACTTCCGGGTTGTGCTGGGTCGACAGAACCACGGCGTCGATACCGACAACCTTGCCGCCTTCGTAACGGCAAGTCACTTGCGACTTGGCGTCCGGACGCAGCCAAGGCAGCAGACCCGACTTGCGGGCTTCGGCCTGGCGCTGCACCAACTGGTGCGAGAAAGTGATCGGTGCAGGCATCAAAACGTCAGTTTCGTTGCTGGCGTAGCCGAACATCAGGCCCTGGTCGCCGGCGCCCTGATCTTCAGGCTTGGCACGGTCAACACCCTGGTTGATGTCCGGGGACTGCTTGCCGATGATGTTCATCACACCGCAAGTGGCGCCGTCGAAGCCGACATCGGAGCTGTTGTAGCCGATGTCCAGAATGACGTTACGCACGATTTCTTCCAGATCGACCCAGGCCGACGTGGTCACTTCACCGGCGATGATTGCAACGCCGGTCTTTACCAGAGTCTCGCACGCCACACGGGCGAACTTGTCTTCAGCAATAATGGCGTCCAGCACCGCATCGGAAATCTGGTCGGCGATTTTGTCCGGGTGCCCTTCGGACACGGACTCGGAGGTGAAGAGGGAGTATTCGCTCATCTCGATGTTTTCCTGAATTTACCGATGGTGAGTGTCGCCAGCCGGTCGCTGAAAGTGGCGAACCTGGATCTGGAAACCATTACGTAAGCCTACATAGAGGCTTTCCCCGGGAACGAGTCCCGCAGCGGTGGCCCAACGGGCCAAATCGTCCTGTTCAAACCCCAACCACAGATCACCGCAGGCCTCCCTGGCCCAACTCTGGTTGTGGCTACATAACTCTGTCACGAGCAGGCTACCGCCCGGTTGCAGCAGACCGGCCATGTGCTTGAGCGCTTCGGCCGGCGCGGCGAAATGGTGCAAGACCATATTCAGTACCACGCAATCGGCCTGAAGGCTGCTGCCGTTCAATGCATCGGCCAATTGCAGGCTGACGTTAGCCAGTCTTTCACGAACGCATACCTGACGGGCCAGTTCGAGCATCGCCGGGCTGTTGTCCAGCGCGGTTACGGTGCCAAAGCGGCGGGCCAGTTCCGGCAGAAAAGCACCATCGCCGGGACCGACTTCAATGGCCGTGGCAGCGCCATCGAAGTTCAGTTTGTCGAGCAGGGCCAGCACGCTGTCGCGGTATTGCGGCAGGCCTGCAATCAAGTCTTGCTGGGCGCGGAATTTCTCCGCCACCCGGGCGAAAAAATCCTGGCTGGCCGCAGCACGTTGCCCGTGAACCTGCGCAATTCGCGCCTGAACGTCGTCGGGCAGCGCCAGGTTGTCGACTTCTTCTAACAACGCCGCGTGCAACTTGCCGCCGAGCAGTTCGGTGTGGGGCAGGGCGCGGCGATAAAAAATCGCGTTGCCTTCGCGACGGGTCGCCACCAGATCGGCTTGTGCCAAGACCTTGAGGTGATGACTCATACCTGACTGACCCGTGCCGAAAATCTGCGCCAGTTCCAAAACACCAAACGAATCGTTGGCCAGCGCGCGCAATACATTCAGCCGCAGCGGATCACCGCCGGCCTTGCACAGGGCCGCCAGCTCGTCGCAATCGTCATGGCGAATGGAAGGCACGCGTAAGTTCATGGGGCAGCAGTCTAGAGACGGGGGTAAATCCCCGCAAGGCCAATATCAAAAAGTTTTGATATTGCTCGATAGATGGCACTTCTCACGAGCTGGTTAACTCTACAAACGAACTGCGGAAAGGTTTCACCCACCGAAACCCGCGTTATCCATTGGAAAAAGGCCTCTGCATGACTATCTGTCATTGCCCCGAGGCGCTCCGGTGAGGGAAAATGCCCTCCTTTTTTCCGTTCCAGTTTATTCACACCCAGGAGATCAGCGATGCCTAGCCGTCGTGAGCGTGCCAACGCCATTCGTGCCCTCAGCATGGATGCCGTGCAAAAAGCCAACAGCGGCCATCCCGGTGCCCCTATGGGTATGGCAGATATCGCCGAAGTGCTTTGGCGCGACTACCTCAAGCACAACCCGAGCAACCCATCGTTCGCCGACCGTGACCGCTTCGTGCTGTCCAACGGCCACGGCTCGATGTTGATCTACTCGCTGCTGCACCTGACCGGTTACGACCTGTCGATCGAAGACCTCAAGCAATTCCGTCAACTGCACAGCCGTACCCCGGGCCACCCGGAATTCGGTTACACCCCGGGCGTTGAAACCACCACCGGCCCGCTGGGTCAGGGTCTGGCCAACGCTGTGGGTTTTGCCCTGGCAGAAAAAGTCCTGGCGGCGCAGTTCAACCGTCCGAGCCACAACATCGTTGACCACCACACCTACGTGTTCCTGGGTGATGGCTGCATGATGGAAGGCATTTCCCACGAAGTCGCTTCCCTGGCCGGTACTCTGGGCCTGGGCAAGCTGATCGCTTTCTACGATGACAACGGCATCTCCATCGACGGCGAAGTCGAAGGCTGGTTCACCGATGACACCCCGAAGCGTTTCGAAGCCTACAACTGGCAAGTGATCCGCAACGTCGACGGTCACGATCCGGAAGAGATCAAGACCGCCATTGAAACCGCTCGCAAGAGCGCGCAGCCGACCCTGATCTGCTGCAAGACCACCATCGGTTTCGGTTCGCCGAACAAGCAGGGTAAAGAAGACTGCCACGGCGCCCCACTGGGTGACGCGGAAATCGCTCTGACCCGTCAGGCGCTGAACTGGAACCACGGCCCGTTCGAAATCCCGGCCGACATCTACGCCGAATGGGATGCCAAAGAAGCTGGCCGCGCTGTTGAAGCCGAGTGGGATCAGCGTTTCGCTGCTTACTCTGCCGCATTCCCGACCGAAGCCAACGAACTGATCCGTCGTCTGAGCGGCGAGCTGCCGTCCGACTTCTCGGAAAAAGCCTCGGCCTACATCGCTGAAGTCGCTGCCAAAGGCGAAACCATCGCCAGCCGTAAAGCCAGCCAGAACACCCTGAACGCCTTCGGCCCGTTGCTGCCGGAACTGCTTGGCGGTTCGGCTGACCTCGCCGGTTCCAACCTGACCTTGTGGAAAGGTTGCAAAGGCGTCAGCGCTGAAGATGCCAGCGGCAACTACATGTACTACGGCGTGCGCGAATTCGGCATGACCGCCATCATGAACGGCGTCACTCTGCACGGTGGCCTGGTGCCTTACGGCGCGACCTTCCTGATGTTCATGGAATACGCCCGCAACGCCGTGCGCATGTCGGCGCTGATGAAGAAGCGCGTGATCCACGTCTACACCCACGACTCCATCGGTCTGGGCGAAGACGGCCCGACGCACCAGCCGATCGAACAACTGACCAGCCTGCGCACCACACCGAACCTCGACACCTGGCGTCCAGCCGATGCCGTGGAATCGGCAGTGGCCTGGAAAAACGCTCTGGAGCGTAAAGACGGCCCATCGGCGCTGATCTTCTCGCGTCAGAACCTGCAGCACCAAGAGCGCGATGCCGGCCAGATCGCCGACATCAGCCGCGGTGGCTACGTGCTGAAGGACTGCGCAGGCGAGCCTGAGCTGATCCTGATCGCCACCGGTTCGGAAGTGGGTCTGGCTGTTCAGGCCTACGACAAACTGACCGAGCAGGGCCGCAAGGTGCGCGTGGTTTCGATGCCTTGCACCAGCGTGTTCGACGCTCAGGACGCCGGCTACAAGCAGTCGGTTCTGCCGCTGCAAGTCAGCGCACGTATTGCGATCGAAGCGGCTCACGCCGACTTCTGGTTCAAGTACGTGGGTCTGGAAGGTCGCGTGATCGGCATGACCACTTACGGTGAGTCGGCGCCTGCGCCAGCGCTGTTCGAAGAGTTCGGCTTCACCCTGGAAAACATCCTGGGTCAGGCTGAAGAGCTGCTGGAAGACTGATCCAGATCAGGTGTCGTCTGAGCTGACGCCTTCGCGAGCAGGCTCGCTCCCACATTGGAACGCGTTTCCCTGTGGGAGCGAGCCTGCTCGCGAAAGCGTTGGTTCGGGCAACATCGCACTGCCTGATTCACCACGGTAATCGAGAACCCCATGCCTCAACCGCGTCCTTACAAAGTTGCACTCAACGGCTACGGCCGGATTGGTCGTTGCGTCTTGCGTGCGTTGTTTGAGCGAGGCGAAAAAGCCGGGTTTGAAATTGTCGCAATCAACGATCTGGCCGACATGGCCAGCATCGAATACCTGACACGCTTCGACTCCACCCACGGCCGCTTTCCCGGCGAAGTGCGGGTCGAGGGCGACTGTCTGCATATTAATGGCGACTGCGTGAAGGTTCTGCGCAGTGCCACCCCCGAAGGCATCGATTGGGCGTCGCTGGGCGTCGATCTGGTGCTCGAATGCTCCGGTGCCTACAACACCCGTGAAGACGGCCAGCGTTTCCTCGACGCCGGCGCGCCACGTGTCCTGTTCTCGCAGCCGATGGCCAGCGAGGCGGATGTCGACGCCACCATCGTTTACGGCGTCAATCAGGATTGCCTGACCGGCGACGAGTTGCTGGTGTCCAACGCCTCCTGCACCACCAACTGCGGCGTGCCGCTGTTGCGTCTGCTGGACAAGGCGATCGGCCTCGATTACGTGTCGATCACCACGATTCACTCGGCGATGAACGATCAGCCGGTGATCGACGCCTATCACCACGAAGACCTGCGCCGCACCCGTTCGGCGTTCCAGTCGGTGATCCCGGTGTCCACTGGTCTGGCGCGCGGTATCGAGCGTCTGTTGCCGGAACTTGCCGGGCGAATTCAGGCCAAAGCCGTACGCGTGCCGACGGTCAACGTGTCCTGCCTCGACATCACGATGCAGACCGCCACGGCGACCGACGCCAATGAGGTCAACCGGATCCTGCGCGAGGCTGCCACCAGCGGCCCGCTCAAAGGTTTGTTGGCCTACACCGAATTGCCTCACGCCAGCTGTGATTTCAACCATGACCCACATTCGGCCATCGTCGATGCCAGTCAGACCCGTGTTTCCGGCCCAAAACTGGTGAACATCCTGGCCTGGTTCGACAACGAATGGGGTTTTGCCAACCGAATGCTGGACGTTGCAGACCACTATCTGCAAACAGCAACTTCAAAAAAACCGTAGGAAGTGCGACCCATGACCGTGTTGAAGATGTCCGACCTCGATCTGCAAGGTAAGCGCGTATTGATCCGCGAAGACCTCAACGTCCCAGTCAAGGACGGTGTTGTCACCAGCGACGCGCGTATCCTGGCTTCGCTGCCGACCATCAAGCTGGCCCTGGAAAAAGGTGCGGCGGTGATGGTCTGCTCGCACCTGGGTCGTCCGACCGAAGGCGAGTTCTCCGCAGAGAACAGCCTCAAGCCAGTCGCCGACTACCTGAGCAAGGCCCTGGGCCGCGAAGTGCCGCTGGTGGCCGATTACCTGGGCGGCGTTGACGTCAAGGCCGGCGACATCGTGCTGTTCGAAAACGTGCGCTTCAACAAGGGCGAGAAAAAGAACGCTGACGAACTGGCCCAGCAATACGCCGCCCTGTGCGACGTGTTCGTAATGGATGCGTTCGGCACTGCTCACCGCGCCGAAGGCTCGACCCACGGCGTGGCCAAGTTCGCCAAGGTCGCCGCTGCCGGCCCGCTGCTGGCCGCTGAGCTGGATGCATTGGGCAAAGCCCTGGGTGCTCCGGCCAAGCCAATGGCTGCCATTGTTGCCGGCTCCAAGGTGTCGACCAAACTCGACGTGCTGAACAGCCTGAGCCAGATCTGCGATCAATTGATCGTCGGCGGCGGCATCGCCAACACTTTTCTTGCCGCAGCTGGTCACCCGGTCGGCAAGTCGCTGTACGAGCCGGACCTGCTCGACACCGCCCGCGCCATCGCCGCCAAGGTCAGCGTGCCGCTGCCGGTCGATGTGGTGTGCGCCAAGGAGTTCGCGGAAAGCGCTGAAGCCACCGTCAAGCTGATCGCTGACGTCGCTGCCGACGACATGATTCTGGACATCGGCCCGCAGACCGCAGCCAACTTCGCTGAACTGCTGAAATCGTCCAAGACCATTCTGTGGAACGGCCCGGTTGGCGTGTTCGAGTTCGACCAGTTCGGCAACGGCACTAAGGTGCTGGCCCAGGCCATCGCTGAAAGCTCGGCATTCTCGATCGCTGGCGGTGGCGACACCCTGGCCGCCATCGATAAATATGGCGTGGCTGAGCAAATCTCCTACATTTCCACCGGTGGTGGCGCGTTCCTCGAATTCGTCGAAGGCAAGGTTCTGCCAGCCGTCGAAGTCCTGGAAAGCCGGGCCAAGGCCTGAGGCCACCCGTTTGGCCAGGCAAAGGAGTGGTCACATGGTCAAGTCGTTAGCATTGTTGTTGCTGACCGGTACGTTGGCGGCCTGCGGGAGTAACCCCAAAGCCGAAGCGACACCGGCGCCCAGCGAAGTACAGAAAGGCTGCTACCAGGCCGACTGGCAGGCCGAAACCAACCCGGTGCTGAACAAGCGTTCCGGGCCGGACGGGCTGGACAAATACGAGACGCAAACCCCGGCCAAGGAACATGGTTGTCCTTGACGGGTCTGACTCTTTAACTCAGGGCTGGCGGCATGCGCCGTCAGTCGAGGAACACGGATGAAAGGCTTGATCGCCATTGCGGCGCTGGCATTGTTGGGCGGTTGCGCGCAGTTGAACCTGTTCCAGTCGTCCGCCCCTGCGGATAACTGGACCACCTGGACCTGCGACAGCCAGGCCAAAGTGCTGTGGCGTTACGCCGATGCCGGCCAGAAAGAAGTCGATGTTCGACTGGGCGGCGGTGATCAGGTCTATCGCCTGAAAGAAGAGCCGGGCGCCTCGGGCACGCTGTACAGCGACGGCATGCTGGCGTTTCACCTCAAGGGCGAGGAAGGCCTGGTGTACTGGGTCGCCACCAATGACTTGATTGGCCGCGGCTGCAAAGCCGAGTAATTGCAACACCACAGATCCAAATGTGGGAGCGGGCTTGCTCGCGAAAGCAATCATGCCGTCGATGATGGAGTGTCTGTAAGACCGCTTTCGCGAGCAGGCTCGCTCCCACAGGGGTTCTCTGTTGTTCACACAGTTTTGGTAACACCGAATCACCAGACCGGGCCTCGACCCCCGATCTGCAATCACTTGAATAGCCGCCGCCGCTCCGGCAGGCTGGCACGATTAACGACCCAAACCGGGAGAGACACACACAATGGCACTTATCAGCATGCGCCAGATGTTGGACCACGCAGCCGAGTTCGGCTACGGCGTTCCAGCTTTCAACGTCAACAACCTTGAGCAGATGCGCGCCATCATGGAAGCCGCTGACAAGACTGACTCCCCGGTGATCGTCCAGGCTTCGGCCGGCGCCCGTAAATACGCTGGCGCGCCATTCCTGCGTCACCTGATCCTGGCCGCGATCGAAGAATTCCCGCACATCCCGGTGTGCATGCACCAGGACCACGGCACCAGCCCTGACGTCTGCCAGCGCTCGATTCAACTGGGCTTCAGCTCGGTAATGATGGACGGTTCCCTCGGCGAAGACGGCAAGACCCCGACCGACTACGACTACAACGTCCGCGTGACCCAACAAACCGTAGCCATGGCGCACGCCTGCGGCGTTTCGGTAGAAGGCGAGCTGGGCTGCCTGGGTTCGCTGGAAACCGGCATGGCCGGTGAAGAAGACGGCATCGGCGCCGAAGGCGTTCTGGATCACAGCCAAATGCTGACCGATCCGGAAGAAGCCGCTGACTTCGTTAAACGCACTCAGGTGGATGCCCTGGCCATCGCCATTGGCACCAGCCACGGCGCGTACAAGTTCACCAAGCCACCTACCGGTGACGTGCTGGCCATCGACCGCATCAAGGAAATCCACAAACGCATCCCGAACACCCACCTGGTGATGCACGGTTCCTCGTCGGTGCCACAAGAGTGGCTGGCGATCATCAACCAGTACGGCGGCGACATCAAAGAAACCTACGGCGTACCGGTTGAAGAAATCGTCGAAGGCATCAAGTACGGCGTGCGCAAGGTCAACATCGACACCGACCTGCGCCTGGCCTCCACCGGCGCCATGCGTCGCCTGATGGCCACCAACCCGAGCGAATTCGACCCACGTAAATTCTTCGGCGCCACCGTGACTGCAATGCGCGACGTATGTATCGCGCGTTATGAGGCGTTCGGTACCGCCGGCAATGCTTCGAAGATCAAACCGATCTCGCTGGAAGCGATGTACCAGCGTTATCTGAACGGTGAGTTGAATGCCAAGGTTAACTAAAGCCTGAGTGTTGAATCGCTGAATCAAGAAACCCGTCGTGAGACGGGTTTTTTGTGGGCGGTGTTTACTCGCTGTATTGAGTTATCCAAAAGTCAGAGAAAAAGGCGCTGCCGCTCGCTCAATGGCGCTGACTACATGGGGCGCCTGTTCGCGATATTGAGGATAGTGCCCAAGTACGGCTTCAACCGACGCCAGCAATCTTTGGATGCGCTCCTTGGGATGATCGATCTCACAGGTATGCGCAAACTCCAGTAGCCCTTGCCGCGAAGCGAACATTGACTTGTTGCCTGCCAGATCCAGAGCCAAAACATCTTCCGGAATATAGGCCGTGGTGTTGACGATGTCGTAAGCCGGCGCCAGATGCGCATCGCGCTGTGTCGGTTCGGAATAGAGCAATCCGAAGTTTTTCAAATGTGCGTCGCCATTCCCGACGATGCAACTCAGGGCGACGCTATCGAAGAGTTGGTCAAGGGAGGAGCGCAGATGCTCAGGCGGGCAGTACACACGTATGGCCTTGGCGATTGCCGCATAACTCTTGCTGTACTTCTGGTTAGCCGATAGCCCCATCAGCGCTGCCATGTCTTCAAAACCAATCGGATTGAGCTGGTCGTCGCGGTCAAAGCGGCGCATGACAAACAGCTTGGCGTTGTCGGAAAGATAAAACGGTGGAACGGGAATACCCGCGTCTTTCGCCATGGACATGCAAAGGAATTCATTGATTGCCAGGCCCGGGAATTCATCGCGGCCACTTTTGATGATCAGCTCAGAGGTTTTCGATGTCACTCGTGGCCATTCGATTTGCTGACGTTCCGGTACCAGCACCTTGGGTTGAACGCCTGAAATGCCCGCACGCAGGATATAGCGATCAAGCATGTCAGCGAAGATGTCTTCCGTGCCGTCCCACGTCAGAATCTCTTCGAGGTTTTCGCCCGGGAATTGTTGCTCCTCCAGCAAAGCGTCAACAGTTTCAGAACGCACTTGAAGCCTGCCAATGGGCGAAGAGCTGCCGGAGAGCGCCAGTAACAGCATCGGGTCGACATTCACTGTCTTGGCCAATCGATTACGCAGTTGCTCTAAAACATAGCCTTCGGGCAGGTTCATCTGAAAAACCGGGTGGAGTTCGCGCCTGCGATATTCGTCATGTCTTACTGGCATCGACAGACTGATCGCAATTTTGGGCGATGCATCTTCGTGATAACGGAAAGTGAAGTTCTCGGCATCGCTAAAAAGCCTGCCGCTATTGCCCTCAGGCGTGCTGACTTTCAGAGAGGTCATTTTCATTCGAATAGATCCCCAAGCTCTTCGAGTGTCGGCATCACGGCGGGGACGACTGCGAGCTCGCAATCCAGAGCTCCCAAGACGCGCGCATAAGCGATCATGCCGACAGAAAGAGTGCCTTTTTCCACTGCGATGACTTTGTACCGTGTCAATCCCGCGAGGTCGGCGAGCTGTGCTTGCGTCAGGCCGCGATTGATACGTTTCTCGCGTAGTTGGGTGCCGAGCCGGCTAATCAAAAGAGAGTGATCCATGTTCCGCTACCGTAACATTTGATTTTAAATGTAGCGCATGCGAAACATTTTATCCATCGCGGAGTTGACTCAACCCCCCGCGCTCGGTGTACCGGTGAAGAAATCGTCGAAGGCATCAAGTACGGCGTGCGCAAGGTCAACATCGACACCGACCTGCGCTTGGCCTCCACCGGCGCCATGCGTCGCCTGATGGCCACCAACCCGAGCGAATTCGACCCACGTAAATTCTTCGGCGCCACCGTGACTGCAATGCGCGACGTATGTATCGCTCGTTATGAAGCGTTTGGTACTGCGGGTAACGCTTCGAAGATCAAACCGATCTCGCTGGAAGCGATGTACCAGCGTTATCTGAAGGGTGAGTTGAACGCCAAGGTTAACTGAACCTGAGCGTTAAACAGCGTAAATAAAAAACCGCCTGAAAGGCGGTTTTTTTACAGCTTATTAAATAAGGCGGCGTAGGATTTATTGTTTTCAAACAGTGATGTTGTATGGAGCTGACCATTTTGTATTGTCAGGTGCACCATTGATCAATGCTTCCGCAACAACCGCGTATTTTCCGGATTTCGGGAAATTAATTTGAAAGCTATAGCCACCGTTTGCCCAGGAATTTCCTGATCCTAAGGTAGGAACGCCGCCTGTAACGGTAACGTAAACGATGCTGTTGGGCTTGGACGTCCCGGAAATAACATAATTTCCACTTACGTCCTTCGAAATGTTGTTGATAACGGTTTCATTCGCCATGGTTATTACTCCTTGTAAATGTTGGTAGGAGCTTGCCTGTATAAATAAGGCAGTTCCAGTCAAGTGTCTTCTTTGTCTGCTTGTGGCGTGAGGGATGTTAAGTGTTTCTTTTGTGGGGTAGACCTGTAATATCTGACAGTTTTTAATAATGTTTTGCGATATATCTTATAGCGAGTGATAGTTTTATATTTTATGAATTGTGAGATAGAAAAGAAGGTTAAGAGGGCGGATTTGTTAAATGACAATGAATCTACCAGAAGTGAGTTAAATAAATCTGTCCCCTTGAGGATTATGATTTGTTCGCTCTTCGTATGCTTAATATCGCAAAACGATATTAGGGGCTGTCAACTATGACAGTTGACGATCCGGGACCTTCAATCTAATCTCGTATACGTGCAGCAGAAGAGTGGGAGGGTAAATAAATCCGTCCCCTTTGGACGATGGGCTAAGGACGGGTAAGGGGACGGATTTATTTATCTTGAGTGTTGAGCCGCTGATTCGGATTAAATAAATCCTTCCCGTTACTCATCTTATGTTAGCTTTTCACATTTTTAATATAGCTAAATAATATTAAGCCCTGTCAACTATGACAGGTGACTGCACGTGTTGTTCAATCTAGCCTTGCATATGAGCCGCAGAAGAATGGGGGATAATAAAACTGTCCCCTTTGTAAACTCAATGATGCGAGGGATAAAAAATGGCAGCTGGAGATTTTGATCATAAATATGATTATGTTGTAAGTGGTTTAAGCGGAAATACAGGGGGGGCTTTGCCTTCTACACCCGATACACCACTAATGACGCGACACATCCCCCCGACATATAGCGAAGATACGGGTATGTGGAATCATCAGCCAGGAAAATTTTGTACGTGTGGGTGCGAAAAAGGTGGTTGGAGCACTTCCGAACATGCCGTGGTAAAAAAAACGTAAAAAGTTTCATAGCCTCTTCTTTACTTGTCAAATATTCGACAATGAAACCCGCCCAATTGCGAGTTTCTTTTTTGTACGTCAGGCATGGCGCGTTGCGCGCAAGCGCACCCAGCTTGGCTATGGTGGCCATGCTGATGACTTGGAGGTGAAGGTTCTACGCACTCTGCACGGGGAGGTATTAGCCAGAGGCAAGAGTGTTGACTGCGAATCTTAGGTGTAAGGGGCGGATTTATTTACCGTAATTCCACCCCCTTTTTATGAATTTCTTATGTTTCTACTATGCATTTCGCTGGTCTCCCCCTAGGCCGATTTGATATGTGCAACCCGGTAATAACTTCAATCTCAGCAGTGAACTGCGAATTGCCCGTCAATTGACCACGCTGTAGCGCACTTCTTATCAATTCCAGCTCCTGTGATGGTGGGGGCTGCTTCATGAACTCGATGTAGCGATCATTGCGGATGGCCACGGTTGGCCCTAGATCTGTGAAACCGGGATAGTCATCCAGCCAATTAGTCTCTTCCGTTGCGTTCAGTCTCACTTGCAGGCTCGACCATCTATAGTCTTGCGCATGCTCGACTATTTGAGCACGCACTGGATTCAGCTCTATATATCGGCAGCACGCCAACAAATAGGTATCGGTTTGAACGACGCTGGATTTGTAGCGGCTTTCCCACAGCGTGCCAGAGCGTCCCTCGAGCTTGTTGCGATAGCGGGTCATGCGAGCTGCCAGGCTCTTCATCAATTGCCCGAGGCTGGCTGCTGACTCGCCAGGTGCAAGCAACAGATGGACATGGTTGGTCATCAGGCAGAAGGCATAGACCTTCACATCCAGTAGGGTTTTCAGTTCACACAGGTCGCTGAGATACCGCTCGAAATCGGCCGGTTCTTTGAACACGGCCTGCTTGTTGTGACCGCGTTGTACGACGTGATGGGGATAGTGAGGTAATACGACTCGCGCGGTTCTCGGCATATAGCCTCCTACGTCCGTGTAGGGAAAGGGGACGGATTTTGAACGACCCGACCTGTTTTTTGTTTCTTGCGTGAGGGTAAAGCGCTTGGTGTGGCTCGTCACCTGTCAAAGTTGACAGGTGTGTGATGTTTTTTTGTTCGATGGTGGTGTGGGGTCATTCGGATTTTCAAAGTTTCGGCTGATCCGGCCTGAGAGGTTGCCTGCAACGGCCTCTCTCCGTATGCCGTAATGGCAGTGGAATCGATGTTTTTACTTGAGTTTTGTGATGATCAAATCCAAAACCGTTCGCCAGATGGGATAAATAAATCTGTCCCGTTAAAGGTTCGGTTGAAGACTCAAAGATCGAATTACGGAAAATTGATTAATTTGTTTGTATCTGCGGTGTTTAATATCGCAAATCGATATCAGGGACTGTCAACTATGACAGGTGACGAGTCGCGACCTTACAGTTAGCCTTGCAAGCGAGAAGTAGTAGAACGTAATGGGTCAATATAGAGCCGTCCATTTAACACAGTAAGGTGGTTCTGGACGTTTGGGTGGTGGTAAATGGTTTGTGTATAGGGCTTCAGCGTGAAGCTCTAGACGGTGATGTTTTTTCACAACGTAGTGGTCTCTATTTATTGATTGAACGAGCCCCATGAAAGACAGGACACCGTTTCCCCCTTACGATAAGGGATAGGCAAACGGTTATGTTTATGACTAATAGCAACGATAAGAGTGGTGAGCTTTTGGGCCAGGAGCGGCGTCGTCGCTGGAGCCCAGAGCAAAAGCTGGCCATGGTTCGAGAGAGCCTTGAACCAGGACAAAGCGTTTCGGTCGTGGCTCGGCGCAACGGCATCAATGCCAACCAGTTGTTCCTGTGGCGCAAGCTCTATCAGGACGGCAGCCTGTCGGCGGTCAGTGCTGGCGAAGCCGTGGTACCGGCCTCAGAGCTGAGCGATGCGCTCAAGCAGATCCGTGAACTGCAACGGATGCTGGGCAAGAAAACGATGGAAGCGGAAATCCTCAAAGAGGCCGTGGAGATCGCCCGGTCGCGAAAATGGATTGCGCACTCACCCTTGTTGCCGGGGGACGACCAGTGAAACTGGTCAGCGAATGTCTCGGTGTGGCGCGCTCGCAATTAACGGTTCGAATCAAGCAATCGGTATCGCCCAAGACACGGCGAAGCAGGCCTGTGAACGACGCTGAGTTGGTGGCCGAAATCCAGCAACAGGTCAGCGATCTGCCCAGCTATGGCTACCGTCGAGTCTGGGGATTGCTGCGTCGCGCCCGTGAAACCCAGCTGCTACCTGCGATCAACGTGAAGCGAGGTTACCGGGTGATGCGTGATCACAACCTGCTGCTTGAGCGCCGGATCAAACAACCCGGCGTGCCGCGTCGGCACGAAGGCCGTATTGCGGTGCAAACCAGCGATACGCGTTGGTGCTCGGACGGCTTTGAGTTCCGTTGTGAGGACGGCGCTAAACTGAGCGTGACCTTCGCCCTGGACTGCTGTGATCGCGAAGCCATCGGCTGGGTCGCGAGCCCGACCGGGTACAGCGGCGATGATATCCGCGACTTGATGCTGGAAAGTGTGGAGAAGCGCTTCGGTGATCAACTGCCTGCAACGCCGGTGCAGTGGCTCAGCGATAACGGTTCGGCCTACACCGCCGAACAGACGCGCCTGTTTGCTCGGCAGATCGGCTTGCAGCCGGTGACCACACCAGTGCGTAGCCCGCAGAGTAATGGCATGGCCGAGAGCTTCGTGAAGACGATCAAGCGTGACTACGTGGCGCACATGCCCAAACCGGATCGAGAAACGGCGTTGCGTAACCTGGCAATTGCCTTCGAACACTACAACGAGCAGCATCCGCACAGCGCCTTGAACTATCGCTCACCGAGGGAGTTCAGGCGCTTGGCAGTTGCATCAATTTAACGGGGAGTTGGTGTCCGGTTTTGTAGGGGCAAGTCCATTGAGCTAGGAAAGAGGTGCGGATTTATTAATATCCTAACCTAACCTAACCTAACCTAACCTAACCTAACCTATCCTGTTTTTGTTTTTTTTGAGGGTCGAGTGGTGTAAAAAATTGCCCTGATAT
Organism: Pseudomonas baetica; assembly: GCF_002813455.1. Lineage (NCBI taxonomy): Bacteria > Pseudomonadati > Pseudomonadota > Gammaproteobacteria > Pseudomonadales > Pseudomonadaceae > Pseudomonas > Pseudomonas baetica. The sequence goes on from NZ_PHHE01000001.1 coordinate 3,993,155, forward strand.
TATGCTGATATTATGTATTTCATATTAATGGTGAGGTAGGAAAATGACTATTGTTCAGACTTACAAGGAAGGTGTTATAACCCAATCCTGTGCCATAACGGTTTCTCACAAACTGTTTTCTTTTATAAAAGTAAAGCCTGATGGTGGAGGTGCGGAGGTGCGTTTTATGGATGACGATGATAAGCGCTACGAGAGTTATCCTGTAGGATCTCGCATTAAATATGTGCTGATTAATGGCAATGCTACGAAGGCGGAAGGTTTTAACTATTAAAGAAGTGAGGGGGAAGGGATAAGCGGGGGCGGGTTCTTGATGGAGTCATCTCGCATGGTCTTAAATAAATCCGTCCCCTTTCCTGCTCCTATGTTTTAGATTGGAGTCTTAAGAGTTGTCAATTTCTCTGCGTTCGTCAACTGTTAGAAGTAACAGTATTCAGGTTGTTTATAACCATTTGTCCTAAATCATATATCAATTAGATAGAGTGTAAGTCTACAAGGTATTGGGCTCATTTCCATCTTTTGGGTTTTTGTCAACTGTCAAGTTTGACAGTTGCGAGGCGGTTGAGGCTGAGTTATCACTTAGAGGCGTGAAAGAATGGTCTGCCTTCTGCTGTTTTAATTGTAGAGGCGGGCAGTAAATTATCTTGAAATAAGGAGCAAAAGGATGCCTTTTCAATTGCTGGGTGCGGATAGCTTTAGTTTAGAGCCAGCACTGGTGCCGGCTCCACAAAAAGCGCCTGCTGGTTCGACTTCGATTTACCATACACACTGCGGCTCTGTCGAAGAAGTAGAATGTGAAGTTCATCCTGTTCAGGCTCCGCCTCTTCCTCTTGGGGCGGGTACTACATTTCAGTTGATGCTGCGCTTGATTCGTGACGCTAAAGGCGTGCCTGTACTCGCATCGAGCAATCCATGGGAAGTCGTTGCGAGCGATTCGCCCAATATTGTTAATTTAGTCGCAACGGGTGCGAATCCTACTCCGGCGCTGCGTGCATATTCGCAGCCTCTATTTCTTTACTTTAATCCTCGGGCAATCGGGATTGTAGTTGATGGAACTTATCAGGCGAAATTGTCATTTCACGATAGCAATGGGCAGAACGTCGGTGCTACTAAAGCGCAAACTGTTTATTTTGGTTTAGCATAAACCTGGTCTAAGGGGCGGGTTAAGAGGACGGATATATTTATCATGAATTGCAGATGGCTGGACTAGCGCCTTTTCGGCGCCATCGTGACTTCGATGCATGATATGTGTATCGCTCGTTATGAGGTGTTTGGTACTGCGGGTAACGCTTCGAAGATAAAACCGATCTCGCTGGAAACAATATACTAGCGCTATCTGAAGGGTGAGTTGAATGCTAAGGTTAACTAAGGATTAGCATTCAGGTCGTATGTAAACCCGCCGAGACAAGGCGGGTTTTTTATTTGGGGGACTAGGTTGCATGCAATGTGTAGGCCCAATAATTAAATTATCATTTTCGTTTTAATTAGTTGGGTTTATTCAGTGATTCGAACTATGCTGACGTCGATGATCCATTCGCCGTTCTTGTTTTTTGAATCGAAAACTAATTCATCGGTTAAGAGTTCATAGCAATATCGGTATGAACCATCACCAGTCTCTATTTGAGATTGGTAAATGCGTCCATCGATCACATCTTTATATTTGTGTCCCGGCGTTGGATTTTCCACGCTCAGGTTTTCAATAACAACGCTCACTTTTTGACCTTCAGAGTTGGACTCTGTTGGTGGTGTTGTGGATTTCGCTTCCATGATGCGTATCCTGTGTAATGAAATGAAACTCAAAAGTTATCAATTTTTCTGCGCTTGTCAACTGTTAGAAATTACAGTTTTCAAAATCTTCTTTTCCTGCTCGTCCAGTTTTTTGGGGGGCATTGTCAAAGCTCCTGCTAATGAAAAAATTAACAGGGATGCGCGGGTCGTGGTTTTTGTTAATTATCAATAATATAGAGTGCGGATTGCGAAACTGTCGTGGCTGTCGGTCGTTTTTGGGTTTTTGTCAACTGTCAACTATGACAGTTGTGAGGCAGTTGAGGTTGAGCTATCACTTGGGTGTGTTGAAAAGAGCGGCCTGCCAGCAGTTCTTTTGGTTTGTTGTTTAGGTTCTATAGGTGGGCAGCAGATTATCTTGATAGACAGGAGAAAAATATGGCTTTTATATTGCTGGACGACAAATACTTTAGTATTGGGCCAATAGTGGACCCCGCTCCAAACGGTGCGCCTGCTGGTTCGATTACGGTTTTTCACCCGAGCTGCGGTCCTTCCTCTGAACTTGAGATTGAAGCGCATCCCGTTGAGGATCCCCCTTTATTTCTCCAGGACCCTTTTAAATGTGAGCTTATGATGCGCCCGATTCTTGACGCTCAAGGTAAGCCTCTCTCGGGATCGAGCCATCCATGGAAAGTCTATGGGAGCGTTTCGTTAACTATCATTAAATCATCTTCAGCGAGTCCGGTTGCGTTTACGACGCCTGCATTTATATATGTTGATCTTTACGCGGCAAACGTTATTTATTATGGAACCTATCAGGCGAGATTGTCCTATTTCAATGGCAATGGGCAGAACGTTGCTGCTACTAAAGTGAAGACTGTCTTTTTTGCGCGGTGAATAAGCTGATGTATTTCTGATAATGCTGTATGTTTAATAAAAATCCTCCTTGAGTGGAAATTTGTCCCCGTAAAGCTACGGAGCGATTTGGCCGTACAATTTGAGCTCGAATTGGGCGATAACCTGTTTTATGTTTATTCTAAATAGTTCTCAAGGACTGTCAGGTTTGACAGTAGACGAAGTCCAGTAATTCTTGAAAGATCAAGCTTCACCCCGTAATGGAGCACTTGGCGATGAGCAACAGTGAAGAAAACTCGGACAGCCCAAAACCGAATCTCAAGGAAAATAACCCGATAGTTGCGAAAGTCAGGGCACCCAAGCCGCAGTCATCTCCTCCACCGAAGAAGGAGAAGTAAGCCCGCCGCTGAAGAACCCGCAGAAATGCGGGTTCTTTTTGCAGCAGATTATTAATGTTTAGCGATCAGGCGGTGATGTTGAACCCCGCTGAGTCAGACTGTACGAAGGCGGATTTTCGTGGGACCCGTTCGCCCGCGTTGTTTATCCGTGCGATCACTTCTCCTTTAACTCCACATGATCCAGCGCCTGATTCACTGCCAGTTCACCCAGCATTACCACCTGCGCAATGCCCAGCGCTGTCTTGCGGTGTGAGGTGTCGAGCATCGCGGCGAAGTTGTTGAGCATTTCGCTGGCTGAACCCAGGGTTTCACTGGCGTTGGCCAGCAGGGATTCGGTGTTGTACTTCGGGTTGGCGAGGTACATGGGTTCGGGTTTGTTGGTGCTGGCCATGATCTGGGCGGCGGGGGTGAGGTAGTGGTCCAGGGCGCGCTCGGCGGCGTCGTGGAGTTTTTTTGAGTTGAGGGATTCGTAGGGGGAGGCCGGGTCGGTGACCGGTGGGTGTGGCGTTGATTTAGTCATTTGCTCGAAACCTGATTGGAGTGCCCCCGCTCTGGCTACTAATCAAAGTGGAGGCAACTGTACGCAGGTTAGTAGACCGGGGTTTCGAGCAAGCCGGCGCACCCGAAGGTGCCCTGCGCACAGCTACCATCAAGCGCAGGAATCGAAATCCCTGACTGACAGATGCATGTGCACCAAGCTTGAAACCACGGGCTACTAAACCCGATCACTGGAAATCAGTGATGCGAATCAAGTTACCGATGGCCCGCCAGGCGCACAAGCCGGCGGATTCTGGCGCAGTGGTAGGCAACGACGCAAGCTGTTGTAGGCATCCGGAAGTAACCGCCGACAGATCTAAACAACACCGTTTAAATGTAGGAGCTGCCGAAGGCTTGGGCCGCTCCTACAGGGGTGTCCGGGTTATTTGTCGTGATCGATGTCGAGTTTGCTGAAAGTCACCTGGCCACCTTCGCTGGTGTACCCGGTGTTGTCCTGCACATACACCCCGGCCTTGAAATACAGCGGTTTATTGCGCCAGGTCGCACTGATCTGGCTGTCCCACTGATAACCCGCCGCGCTGATGCCGAGCGCGCCACCGGGGCTCAAGTGGATGAGGTAGTTGAATTCGCGATCCAGTTTGATTCCGGTCGCCAGGGTAATGACGCGGCTTTCGTCGTCATCCGGGTGCATGCGCACTTTCATGACCAGGTTGCCGGTTTCGGTTTTGGTCTTGTATTGGTATTCGAGTTTGACCATCGGCTTCTGGCTTTCGTAAGCGTGGATCTGGCCGATGACGATTTTGCCGGAGCTGGGTACTTTGTTCACCGTCACGGTGGCGCGCAGTGAATTGTCGGCATCGGGGTAGTACCAGTTGCGCAGGGTGCCGTTGCTGAAGGTCTCGCGCAGTTCCGTGCGCGGGTAGATGGCGTTTTCGGTTTTCGACCCGGTCACCGGTGACCAGAAGAACAAGGTGCAGGTGTCGGAATGGAAGTACTGATCCTTGAAGCCGTTCACCAGTTTGGAGGTTTCGACGGTGTAGGGCGGGCTGCCAACGGGAACGCTGAGGTTCCAGGTTGCGAGATCGATCATGTCGGTTCTTCCACTCAAGTTTCACTGCACGCACGTGCCAGAAGCTCTAGCTCGCGCGTTTTGGGGCGGCCTTTATAAGCGTAGAGGGGAATTTTGTTAACGCCCGTTTGGCAGATGATTGACGTCAACATCCTGTCGAAATGCCATCTGTACCGGTTTCAGCGGGCTACAGCGGTGACCGTTAGTCGGCAAGTCGCGGCTTTGTTTAAATGATGGCCTGATGATAGCTACTGCTTTCGTCGATCCGCGACTAGAGTGATGGCTCAGTATGTGTACGGTTTTAGCCGGAAAACCGCCTGTAGTCCCGACAAGAGAAGCAGCATGGAATGCGCGCAACCCCAGCCAGGTGAAGGCAACTCTGTCCTTTTGATCGTTGATGATTACCCTGAAAACCTGATCAGCATGCGCGCGTTGTTGCAGCGTCAGGATTGGCACGTGCTGACCGCCGCCTCCGGATTCGAGGCGCTCAACATGTTGCTGGAACACGACGTCGATCTGGTGTTGCTGGATGTGCAGATGCCGGGCATGGACGGTTTCGAGGTCGCGCGCCTGATGCGTGGCAGTCAGCGCACACGGCTCACGCCGATCATCTTCCTCACCGCCAACGAGCAATCCCAGGACGCGGTGATCAAGGGCTACGCCAGCGGCGCGGTGGATTACCTGTTCAAACCATTCGATCCGCAGATCCTCAAACCCAAAGTGCAGGCGTTGCTGGAACACCAGCGCAACCGCCGGGCCTTGCAGCAACTGACTCGCGATCTGGAGGTGGCGCGGGCATTTAATGCCTCGGTGCTGGATAACGCCGCCGAGGGCATTCTGGTGTTGGGCGAGGACGGCTTGATCCGCTTTGCCAATCCGGCCATTTCACGGCTGCTCAATGCGCCGGTGAAGGAGTTGGAGGGTAAGGAGTTTCTCGATTACCTGCAGAAACCGCACATCCCGCTGTGGGCCGATTCCGAATTCAAAAGCAGCTATCTGCGTGGCGAAACCCTGCGTCTGCACGATGCCCTGTTGCGCACCGCCCCCGGCCAGCAGGTGCCGGTGGCGTTGTCCTGCGCACCGTTGCCTTCTGAGCAACAGGCGATGGTGGTGACGGTGCTGGACATGTCGGTGGTGCGCCATCTGCATCAGCAGCTGGAGTTTCAGGCCGTTACCGACCCGCTGACCGGTTTGCTCAATCGTCGCGGTTTCTACCAGACCGTGGAAAACCTGCTGCTGCGCGGTGAACGCAACGACAGCAGTTGGGTGCTGCTGTATCTGGATCTCGACGGGTTCAAACGGGTCAACGATTCCCTCGGTCACGATGCCGGCGACCGTGTATTGCGCTGGGTGTCCGAGCAGTTGAAGGCGTGTCTGCGGCCGTTCGACATTCTTGCGCGCATGGGTGGCGATGAATTCACCGCGCTGCTGGATCTGGAGTTTCCCGAGCAAGCGGCGAAGATTGCCGAGAAGCTCATCGAGCGGGTGTCGATCTGTCAGCAAATCGAAGGGCTGGATATCGCCCTAGGCGCGAGCATCGGCATTGCCACGTATCCGGATTGCGGTTCGAACCTCGACGGTTTGCTGCGTGCGTCGGACATTGCCATGTACGAAGCCAAGCGCGCCGGGCGTCAGCAGTATCGCTTCTACGATCATGAAATGAATGGTCGCGCCCGCTCGCGCCTGATGCTCGAAGAAAGCGTGCGCACGGCCATCGAAAACCTCGACTTCAACTTGGTGTATCAGCCGCAGGTGGCGATCGACACGGGGCAGATACGCGGGTTTGAAGCGTTGTTGCGCTGGCAGCATCCGAGCGTCGGCGATGTTCCACCGGGGCTGTTCCTGCCGTTGCTGGAAGAAGCGCGGTTGATCAGTCGGCTCGGTAGCTGGATCTATCATCGCGGGGCGGGGCAGCGCAAAGCCTGGGAAACCCTGTTTGCCGAAGACCTGGTGCTTGGCGTGAGCTTGAGCAACACCCAGTTCAGCCTGCCGAATCTAGTCACCGAGCTGCGTCAGGTCATGGAACGGCATGCTTTGCAGCCACGGCAACTGGAGGTCGAGGTCACCGAAGAAGCGTTGATGCAAAACCCCGACGAAACCCGCAAGCAGTTGCGTCTGTTGCGCAATCTCGGGGTGCGCGTGGCGCTGGATGACTTCGGTTCCGGGCCGTGTTCGCTGGCGCACTTGCGTGACCTGGAACTGGATACGCTCAAGCTTGACCGCCATCTGATTGCGCGATTGCCGGACTCGGCGCGGGACGCTTCGCTGGTGAGCACAGTGATCAGTCTGTGCAAGCAATACGGGTTGCTGGTGATTGCCGAAGGCGTCGAAACCATCGAGCAATACCAATGGCTGCAAGCCCACGGCTGTGAGTACGTGCAGGGCTTCCTGGTGGCGCGGCCATTGATCGCAGAGGACGCCGCCACCTTCGCCGAACCGTTCGACTGGAGCGCGCTGCCCGGTTGAATTCGCTACACTGGTGCACCTTTTCGAACCGTGCTGCCCGTCCATGACTGTGTTGAAGTACCTCCAGGCCTATCCCGCGCAATTGCAGGATCAGGTGCGCCAACTGATCGCCGACGGGCGTCTGGGTGAATACCTGGATCAGCGGTATTCGGGCCGGCATGACGTGCAGAGCGACAAGGCGCTGTACAGCTACGCGCTGGATCTGAAGCAGGAATACCTGCGTAATGCGCCGGCCATCGACAAAGTGCTGTTCGACAACCGCCTCGACCTGACCCATCGCGCCCTCGGTCTGCACACCACGGTTTCGCGCGTGCAGGGCGGCAAGCTCAAGGCCAAGAAAGAGATTCGTATCGCCTCGCTGTTCAAGGAAGCTGCGCCGGACTTTCTGAAAATGATCGTGGTGCATGAACTGGCGCACTTCAAAGAGTCGGATCACAACAAGGCGTTTTATAAATTGTGCGAGCACATGCTGCCGGGGTATCACCAGGTCGAGTTTGATCTGCGGGTGTACCTGACCTGGCGGGATTTGCAATGAAGTTCCAGATCAAAAGATTGCACGCAGCTGTAGGAGCTGCCGAAGGCTGCGATCTTTTGATCGTTAATCGATTCGGAGTGCATGCATGGACGTAAGCAAGACCAAAAGCAGTTTCTACCGCCGCCTCTATGTGGCTTACCTGATCGACAGCGGCCTGGCGCCCAGCGTACCGGCATTGACCGAAGTCACCGGCATGCCCCGGCGCACGGCGCAGGACACGATCGCGGCGCTGGCGGATCTGGATATCGTCTGTGAATTCGAGCAGGAAGAGGGCGCGCGCAATCATGCCGGGCGTTATCGGATTCGCGAGTGGGGGGCGATTGATCGCGGGTGGATCGAGCGCCATTTACGGCAGATAAAAGCGGTGCTGGAATATCCGTGAAAGGTGTTGGCCTGAGCTGACGCCTTCGCGAGCAAGCCCGCTCCCACAGGGGAATGCATTCCAGATGTGGGAGCGGGCTTGCTCGCGAAAGGGCCCTTAAGAACGACGCATCCCGATATGCGGAATGTCATCCTCCAGATATTCCTCACCCGCCACGACAAACCCGTACTTGCCGTAATACCCCTGCAAATGCGCCTGCGCCGAGAGATAGATCGGCACCTGCGGCCAATGCTTCTCGGCCTGTTTCAGCGCTTGTTCCATCATCTCGTGGCCCAGTCCTTTGCCTCTGCCCTGCGGCGCGGTGATCACGCGCCCGATCACCACGTCACCGCCCTGGGATTCCGGGTCGAGCAAACGCAGGTAGGCCATTAACTGGTCATCCTCCCAACCCATCAGGTGGTAGGTGTCGCCCTCCAGATCCTGGCCGTCGAGGTCTGGATACGCGCATTTCTGTTCGACCACGAACACTTCCGAGCGCAACTTCAAAAGGGCATACAACTGCTCTTTGCCCAAATCGCTGTGATGTTTGCAAACCCATTCGATTGTCATTTTTCGATTCCTTGAACGTGTCGCCCGATACTAAGCGCAGCGCCCGTAGATGTCTGTATGGCGTAAGAGTCTGTGACAAAGGTCAAATTGCCATCATTCCTTTCTCGCACCCGTGTCTTCTTTGTGTAATCTGCTGGAGAGCGCTGTGCACTGGCTGCAATGAGCTAATGTTAGGGCCTGGGTTTTGCCGGTAAGGGGCCTTGGGGTTTTGACTGAAAACACGCCGGGCGTGCCGCCCGCTAAGGATTTTCAAGCATGCCACGACTGCATCGAGCCTTTGCTTTGATCGGATTGCTCTTGCTGGCCCAAACCGCTGCCGCCGAAAAGCTGCGGCTGGTGTTTGATATCTGGCCACCCTTTACCGACGACACGCTGGTCAACGGCGGTCTGGCCACCGACATCGTCAGCACCGCGCTGGCGCGTGCGGGCTATGCCAGCGGCTACGAGCAGGTGCCGTGGGCGCGGGCACTGCTGGGCGTCGGCGAGGGCCGTTACGACGTGCTGGTCAACGCCTGGTACAACGACGAGCGGACGAAGCTCGGGCAGTTTTCCGCTGAATATCTGGTCAACCGTATCCGTTTTCTTAAACGCAAAGACACCCCCCTCGAATACAACAACCTGCAACAACTGCACACCTATCCGATTGCCGTGGTGCGCGGTTACGCCTACTCGCCGCCATTCGAGGCCGATACGGCGTTGCAGAAAGTCCCTGTGCATAACTTCGCCATGGGCGTGCGCATGTTGGCGGCGGATCGGGTCAAGTTGACGCTGGAGGACGAGTATGTGGCGCGGTATTACCTGGCGCGCGAATCAGCCAAGGTGCGCAATGCCGTGGAGTTTTTGCCCAAGCCGTTGAGCGAGAACAGCCTGCATATATTGGTGAGCCTGAAGAATCCGCAGCATGAGCAGATTGTCGCGGGGTTTGATCGGGCTATTGCGGCGATGAAGGCGGATGGCAGTTATGACCGGCTGCTGAGGCAGCATGGGATGTGAGGGTTAATCCAAAATCTTCGGTGCGGCTGATGGCCCTTTCGCGAGCAAGCCCGCTCCCACATTTAAACCGCATTCCAACTGTGGGAGCGGGCTTGCTCGCGAAGGCGTCCTTTCAGCCAGCGCTGACCTCACTGGTATCCTTGATCAGGTGCGCCGCCAACGTTCGCAACGGCCCCAACTGCCGGCAGATCAACGCCAGTTGCGTCTGCACCAGCCGTTGCCCTTCATCAATCTCATCCGGCATCTGTTCCAGCTCATTGGCCAGCGCTTCTTCCTCATCACTCTGAATCGCAATCGGCTGCTTGCTCGCCAGCCCTTGAGCGATTTCATCAATGCTCGCCGCGAGGCTCACACCCGCACCGTCAATCAGATGCTCGCGCACCTCTGCAGGCAGTTGCGTCTCACGATGCGCGCCCAGCCCTGACAGATAACTGAGCAAGGTGTGCGACAACACCAGAAAGCGGAAGCCGACGTCCGCTTCCTTCCGGAAATGCCCCGGCTCCATCAGCATGTTTGCCAGCGTTGTCGACAGCGCTGCATCGGCGTTGTGCGCATTGCGCCGGGCCAGGCGATAAGCGAGGTCATCGCTCTTGCCAGCGGCGTATTGCTGCATGATCTGGCGCAGGTAGATGCTGTTGCAGGTCAGGGTGTTGGCCAGCACTTTGTTCAGGCGCCGACCCTGCCAGTCGGGCAGGAACAGGAACACCGTCAGGCCGGCGATCAGGCTGCCGAGCAAGGTATCGAACAGTCGCGGCAGGAACAGCCCGTAACCGTCACCGACCTGATTGAAGCAGAACAACACCATGATGGTGATCGCGGCGGTCGCCAGGGTGTAACGGGTGGTGCGGTTGGTAAAGAACACCACCCCGGCGGCGATGGCGAAGCACGACTGCACGAGCGGGCTCGGGAACAGATCGAACAACGCCCAGGCGATGGTCAGGCCGATGGCGGTGCCGAGAATCCGCTGACCGAGTTTGCGTCGCGTCGCGCCGTAGTTCGGCTGGCAGACGAACAGCGTGGTGAGGATGATCCAGTAGCCTTGCGAGGGGTGAATCAAATGCACCATGCCGTAGCCGATGCTCAACGCCAGCGGCAAACGCAGGGCATGGCGGAACAGCAACGAAGTCGGTGTCAGTTGCGTGCGCAGGCGAACCCACACGTCTTTCAGATTGCGCGGCGAGCGGTCGAGCAGGCTGCTGTCGGTCGCATCGGCCAAGGCGTCGGGGTTGCTCGCGTCGCTGAGCAAACGGTCGAGCGTGCCGAGGTTGGCGGCCAGTGCGCGCAGTGAGCGCAGCAGGCCGCGCCAGGCCGGATTGCTCTGGATACGCAGGTGTTCGAGCGAGGCATCGAGGTCGCTCAGGGCTTGGGCGAAACTGGCGTCGTAGACGAATGGCTGGCGCATCTGGATCGATTCGGCCAGCGCCCGGCAGGCCTTGCCTTGCTGGCGCAGCAGGCGCTGGCAGCGGAACAGCACGTCGCTGTGGAAGAACGCATCGGCCAGCGCGTTGTACGGATAGTGCGAGGAGCTGGCGCGTTCGTGGATGTCCTGGGCGAGGAAGTACAGCTTCAGGTAACGGCTGACTTTCGAGCCGGGGCGACCGTTGCCGACCCGGTGCAGGATGATTTCCTTGGCGCTGTTCAGCGCGGCGACTACGCGGCCATTTTGCTGGGCCAGTTCCAGTCGGCGCGCCTCGACATCCAGTTGGCGGATCGGCTCGAACAGTGAGGCTTTCAGCTTCAGGTAAAAACCCAGTTCACGAAACAATCGCGCCAGACTCTGCTGCACTGGCTGGTTGGAAAACATTGCCTGCCACAGTACCGAGAGCAAGCCGTACCACGCCGCACCGGCCACCAGCAGCATCGGTTCGTGCCAGAAATCGGTGACCGCGCCACCGCGCTGATCAACGCCGATCATCGTGTACACCGACAGAATCAACGTCGCCGAGGCAATCGCGCCATAGCGCTCGCCGAGCGCACCGAGCATGGTCAGGCCGAAACTGGCCAGGGCCAAAGCGATGGCAAAGACGATGGGGTAGGGGAACAGCAATTCCACCGACAGCGCAGCGATGCTGAAACACACCAGCGTCACGGCGAGTGCGTTGAGGCGGCCCTGCCAACTGTCGTCGGTCTCGGCCAGGGCGCTGGCGATAATCCCCAGGAACAACGGGATCAGCAGGCCCATTTCATCCTGATACCAACACAGCGCCATGCTGCCGGTCAGGGCGATGAACACCCGCACGCTGTAGCTGAATTTATCCAGCGCCCACAGGCGCCGCAAAGACTGACGAAACGAGGTCGAGGACATGAAGTGCGAAGGCCTTCCGAGGCGATGCCGCTAAATTGAGCCAGTAATGACGCCGACGCAATGGCGCCGATCACATCTGACAGCAAAAAGTGTTCCTTACTGCATCACACATAACAATGTGGGAGGGGGCTTGCTCCCGAAAGCGGTGTGTCATTCAACATTGATGTCGACTGGTACACCGCATTCGCGAGCAGGCTCGCTCCCACAGTGTTTTGTATTTGGCCTTCAGTTAAGCGTACTGCGCAGCGGCGTAGCCGGACGCCCAGGCCCACTGGAAGTTGAAGCCGCCCAGGTGGCCGGTCACGTCGAGCACTTCGCCGATGAAGTACAGGCCCGGGCTTTTCAGCGATTCCATGGTCTTGGACGACACTTCGCGGGTATCGACGCCACCGAGTGTTACCTCGGCAGTGCGATAGCCTTCAGTGCCGGCCGGCACGACTTTCCAGCTGCCCAGCTTGTCAGCGATCTCCGCCAGTTCCGCATGGGTGTACTGCTTCATCGGTTTGGACACGAACCAGTTGTCTGCCAGCAGATTGGCCATCTTCTTGGTGAAGATTTCACCGAGCAGGGTTTTCAGCTCGCTGTTCGGGCGCTCGGCCACTTGCTGTTGCAGCCATGCGGCGGCGTCGTGATCCGGCAGCAGGTTGATCTCGACGGTGTCGCCGGACTCCCAGAACGAGGAAATCTGCAAAATCGCCGGGCCACTGAGGCCACGGTGAGTGAACAGAATATTCTCGCGAAAGCTCTGATCGTTGCAGCTGACCAGACAATCCACCGACGTGCCGGACAGCTCGGTGCACAGTTCCTTGAGCTGATCGGTGATGGTGAACGGCACCAGACCGGCGCGAGTCGGCAGCAACTCGTGGCCGAACTGTCTTGCCACCTGATAACCGAAGCCGGTAGCGCCCAGCGTCGGGATCGATAGACCGCCGGTAGCGATCACCAGCGACTGGCACTGGATCTGGCCGAGGGTGGTGTCGAGCAGGTAACCGCTCTCGACTTTCTCGATCGTCTGGATCGAGGTGTCGAGGTGCAGTTCGACGCCAACTTGATCGCACTCGGTGAGGAGCATTTCGAGGATATCGCTGGATTTGTTATCGCAGAACAACTGACCGAGTTTCTTCTCGTGGTACGGCACGGCGTGTTTGCCGACCATGCCGATGAAATCCCACTGGGTGTAACGCGCCAGTGCGGATTTGCAGAAGTGCGGGTTCTGCGAGAGGAAATTGCCCGGTTCGGTGTACATGTTGGTGAAATTGCAGCGGCCACCGCCCGACATCAGGATTTTCTTGCCGGCCTTGTTCGCGTGGTCGAGCAGCAACACCTGACGCCCACGCCCGGCGGCGGTCAGTGCACACATCAACCCTGCGGCGCCAGCGCCAATGATCACGACTTCGGTAGAGCGCAAAACGGTGTCCTCACAAAGAATTCAATATTCACCGAAGGCCAATGTGGGAGCGGGCTTGCTCGCGAAAGCGGTATATCAGTCAACATTGATGTTGTCTGACACTCCCTCTTCGCGAGCAAGCCCGCTCCCACATTTGATCTCTGTCGGGCAGCAGATCGTTTACAAGATACGCACGCGCAACGAACGGCCCTTGATCTTGCCGTCGTTCAGGCGCTGCAGGGCCTGCATGGCCACGGTGCGTTCAACCGCCACATACGCCTGGAAATCGAAGATCGCGATCTTGCCGACCTGAGCACCCGGAATGCCGGCGTCGCCAGTCAGTGCGCCGAGAATGTCGCCCGGACGTACTTTGTCTTTACGGCCAGCGCCAATGCACAGGGTGGTCATCGGCGGCTGCAGCGGGGCGAGCCCCTGGGACTTGAGGTTGTCGACCTGATCCCAGTTCAGCGGCGATTTCTGCAGTTGTTCGATGGCCTGCGCGCGGTGTGCTTCGCCCGGTGCAACGAGGCTGATGGCAATGCCTTTCTCGCCGGCACGACCGGTACGACCGACGCGGTGAATGTGGATTTCCGAATCGCGGGCCAGTTCGACGTTGATCACCATGTCCAGCGCATCGATGTCCAGACCACGGGCGGCGACGTCGGTGGCGACCAGTACCGAAGTACTGCGGTTGGCGAACATCGCCAGCACCTGATCGCGGTCACGCTGTTCCAGATCGCCGTGCAGGCCGACGGCGGAGATGCCTTTGGCGGTCAGGTGATCGACGGTTTCCTGCACTTGCTGCTTGGTGAAGCAGAACGCCACGCAGGACGCCGGGCGGAAGTGGTGCAGGACTTTGGTCACTGCGCTCATGCGGTCTTCCGGGGAAATCTCGTAGAAACGCTGCTCGATCTGCGTGTCATCGTGGAACGCTTCGGCCTTGACCGTTTGCGGATCACGCATGAATTTCGAGGCCAGTTGCTTGATGCCCACCGGGTAAGTGGCGGAAAACAGCAGGGTCTGACGACGCTCCGGGGTCTTGACGATGATGTCTTCGATGGCGTCGTAGAAACCCATGTCGAGCATGCGGTCAGCTTCGTCGAGGATCAGCGTGTTCAGGCCATCAAGCACCAGCGAACCCTTGCGCAGGTGCTGCTGGATGCGGCCAGGAGTACCAACGATGATGTGTGCGCCGTGTTCCAGCGAAGCGATCTGCGGGCCAAACGACACGCCGCCGCACAGGGTCAGGACCTTGATGTTGTCTTCGGCACGGGCCAGACGACGGACTTCCTTGGCGACCTGGTCGGCCAGCTCACGCGTCGGGCAGATCACCAGTGCCTGGCAACCGAAATAGCGCGGGTTGATCGGGTTGAGCAGGCCGATGCCGAATGCAGCGGTTTTGCCGCTGCCGGTCTTGGCCTGGGCGATCAGGTCCATCCCTTTGAGGATCACCGGCAAGCTCTGCGCCTGGATCGGCGTCATCTGGGCATAACCGAGGGATTCGAGGTTAGCCAGCATGGCGGCGGACAGCGGCAGAGTATTAAAAGCGGTGGCGATGGTGGTCACGGGACTGGCCTGCAAAACAAAATGTCGCGCAGTGTAGCAGCCCCGGGCCACTTTCCTCGAAAGTTCTGGACGAACAGCGATTAATGTTCGATGTGTTCTTCCGGCCGTTTGGCGCGCCGGCCGTCTTCTTTCGACAGCTGCGAGAAGATCGTCGCGGCGAGCATCGCCATGATGCCGACGGTGACAAAGGTTAACTGGAACGCACCCAGCACGGTTTCCACGCCATCGTTGCCGATCTCCGCCGTAAAACCACCGAGCAATGCACCGGCGCACGCCACACCGAGACTCAATGACAACTGCGCCACCACCGAGAGCAAGCTGTTGCCGCTGCTGGCGCTGGCGTCATCCAGATCGATCAGGGTCACGGTGTTCATCGCGGTGAATTGCAGCGAGTTGATCGCGCCGAGCACCGCCAGCAGGCACAGCAGCAACCAATACGGCGTCTGCTCGCTGACCAGGCCCATGCTCGCCAGCATGAGACCCAGCGCCAGCGTGTTAGCGGTCAGCACAATGCGATAGCCGAGGCGTTCGATCAGCGGCCGCGCCACCCACTTGGCGATCATCGCCGCAGCGGCCAGTGGCAGCATGCTCATCCCGGCTTGCGACGGCGAATAGCCCAGCGCCACTTGCAGCAGCAATGGCACCAGAAACGGCAAGGCGCCGCTGCCTAGGCGGGCGAACAGGTTGCCGAGAATGCCAACGGCAAAGGTACGGGTCTTGAACAGCGACGGCGCGAACAATGGGTTTTCGATGTGCCCGGCGCGCAGCCAGTACGCCGCCAGACACGCCATGCCACCGAACAACAGTAACATCACCCGCAAGTGCGGCAGGTGCAGTTCGCCGAGGCCTTCCATGGCGATGGTGATGAGGATCATCGCCGCGCCAAACAGCAGGAAGCCGAGGCTATCGAAGCGCGTGCGCTCAGTGCCGCGCAGGTCGGGAATGAATTTCCATACCGCGTAACAACCGATGACGCCGACCGGCAGGTTGATCAGAAAGATCCAGTGCCACGTCAGGTATTCGACCATCCAGCCGCCCATCGTCGGGCCGATCAACGGGCCGAGCAGGCCGGGAATGGTGATGAAGCCCATGATCCGCACCAGTTCCGATCGCGGATAGGCGCGCAAAACCACCAGGCGTCCGACCGGCAGCATCAACGCGCCGCCCAGGCCCTGAATCACTCGGGCGCCGATCAGCATGCTCAGACTGCTCGATAGCGCGCAAAGCAGCGAGCCGAGGCTGAACAGCAGGATCGCGCCGAAGAAGATTTTCTTGGTGCCGAAGCGGTCGGCGATCCAGCCGGAAGCGGGGATCAGCAGGGCCACGGTAAGCATGTAAGCGATGACCACGCCTTGCATGCGTAACGGGTCTTCCGCCAGATCTCGGGCCATCGCCGGGAGGGCGGTATTGAGGATGGTCCCGTCGAGGGACTGCATGAAGAACGCGATGGCGACGACCCACGGCAACCAGCGGGCGGTGATGGCGTCGAGAGGCGGGCGGTTGGGCATGGAACCTCTGGTGGTTGGGGTTAATGCATATCCATGGTCGAGCGCGGTTTGGCTTTGGCTGGGAGCGGGCTTGCTCGCGAATGCGGTGTATCGGTCACCATCAATAGCGACTGACAAATCGCTTTCGCGAGCAAGCTCGCTCCCACATTAGATCTCCAGTGTTCTGGAGATCTTTGTCTTAGAGGGTCAGGGTCAGTCGACTCACCAATGCCCCCGGCAACAATGCCGACGAAGTATTGCGCTGGCTATACGTGCTCGCCGACAGCAACAACTCGCGCTCCGCCGTCAGTGCTTCCAGCTGCGAACCCAGCAGGTTGTAGGCGCTGTCGTCAAAACGCATGGTGCTGACCGGCGCCTGGATTTCGCCGTTCTCGACCCAGAACGTCGCAAACCGGGTCATGCCGGTCAAGCGCGCCGCCGGTTGATCCGAGAAGTTCAGGTACCACAGATTGCTGATGTACAGCCCGGTGCCCAATTGCTTGAGGATATCCGCTTGCGACAGATCACCGGCGGCCATGTTCAACGCACTTGGCGATTCACCGCCGCTGGCGCCGTTGGCTGTCAGACCGTATTCAGCCGCGCTGCGCGATCCGACGAGTTGCTCACCGGCCTTGCCCTCGATGATCAAGCGCAGATCACTGCGCGGATAACCTTCGCCGGAAAACGCCGGGCTCAACGATTCACTGACTTTTTCATCGAGTGACACTAATGGGCTGAACGTCTGATCGCCCACGTACAGCTTCTGCAACGGGCTGCTTTTGCTGGCAATCGACTGCGCCGAGAAACCACCCCAGCTGAGCATGCCCATGATCTCTTCCAGCGCTGCCGGTGCCAGATAAGCGCGATATTGTCCCGGCGCCAGCGTGCGCAATGGTCGACCCAGAAACGCCAGTTGCTCGCGCGCCTGCTGGAAGCGTTTGGCAAAACCTTCGCTGCTCCAGTCGTGCCCGGCGTAGCTGGCCTTCACTGCTTCGCCGTTCTCGTGGAACAGGCTGAAGTCGAAGTTGAAGCTATTCGCCTGATGCCAGCCGAAGGCGCCTGAAGAGCTGGCGAAACCGCGGCTGATCGGGCCAGCGGCGTAGAAACCGACCAGGTCCAGACCTTCAGCGGCGGCGCAGATTTCATCAACCACCTGTTCGGTGTCCGGCAGTGGATGCTCCTGCACGTTCTGGCTCTGCCAGCCGTTGTGGTTGAGCAGCAGGTACGGATCCTGTGGTAGAAGCGGCAGGGTTTCGCGCAGTTGTTGCAGGCCTTCGGCGAGGCGTTGCAGATCGGCTTCCAGATCGCCCGACAGGGTGATGTACAAGTCGGCATGGCGACCATCGTTGACCAGTTTCAGGCCGACGTCGGCCTGCTGCACTTGCCCGGCCTGCCGCACTTTGGCGTGGTTGAAACGCACGAACGCCGACGATTCGGCGGCGTAGCTGAGGGTGAACTGCTCGGGCTCGCGCACCGTATCGCGCAGCCAGTTGACCAGAACCTTGAAGGCCTCAGCCTGACTCTTTACGTTAGCCATCAGGCGTCCCCCCCAAATACATCAACGTTGCTGAATACGCAGGCCGGCGAAGCATGGCCGACGCGGATCACCTGGTTCGGTTCGCCTTTGCCGCAGTTCGGCGTGCCCAGCACCTTGACGGTACTGGCGTCGCCGACGGCGCGCAGGCTCTTCCAGAAGTGCGCGGAAATCGCCCGGTAGTTGGGGTTTTTTACCACGCCTTTGAGTTCGCCGTTCTCGATCAACTGACCCCATTCGCAGCCGAACTGGAATTTGTTACGCGCATCGTCAATCGACCACGAACGGTTGGTGCTCATCAGAATGCCGTGCTCGATGCCTTTGATCATCTGTTCAAGTGGCTGGTCGCCCGGCTCGATGTTGAGGTTGGCCATACGGTCGATCGGCGGCCGGTTCCAGCCGCAGGCGCGGCTGTTGGCAACACCGTCCAGCCCTGCGCGGAACTGCGACAGCGCACCGCCCAACGGGCGCAGCAAGAGGCCTTCGCGGATCAGGAATTGTTTGCTGGCCTTACTGCCGTCGTCGTCATGGCCGTAGCTGGCGAGCTCTTCGGGGATGCCCGGATCGAAGGTCACATTGAGCAGTTTCGAGCCATATTGCAGGCTGCCGAAGTCGCTGGCTTTGACGAAACTGGTGCCGGCGTAGTTGCGCTCGTCACCGAGAATGCGGTCGAGCTCCAGCGGGTGACCGATGGATTCGTGGATCTGCAGCATCATTTGATCGGGTATCAGCAGCAGGTCGCGCGGGCCTTGCGGGGTGTTTGGCGCGAGCAGCAGTTGCAGGGCCTGATCGGCAACCTGCGGACCGGCGCCGACCAGGCCGCAGCGGCTGATCACGTCAGCGCCGCCCTGTTGGCCGAAGTTCTCGCGGCCGAGGCTACGGGTCTGGCTATCGTTGCCGTCGTAGGCGGTGACGTCGAGGCCCGGGTAGACGAAGCGCTGGGCCTGGCGCAGTTCGGCGCCGGCACTGCTCAGGTAGATTTGCTCGACGTGGCTGATGCCAATGCTCACTTCCCAATTCACCAGGCGCTCATCCTTTGGCACCGAGGCGGATTCCGCGCCGAGCAGCTCGAAGCATTCGCTCAGGGACGGGAAGGGTTGCTCGAGATTGGGTGAAAAGTAATCAGCGCGGTCGCTCGACACCGGCTGATCGCGCAGGTCGAGCAAGGCATGGGGTTTGATCGCCCGGGCCTGCAGTTCGGCACGCTCAAGGGCGGCTTGCAGGCCTCGTTGCGAGAGGTCGTTGGTCGCGGCGTAGGCTTCGACGCCGTTGACACGCACGGTGAGCATCGCACCTTCGTCGCGGCCCAGGCTCGGCGGCTCGGCAACGTTCTTGCGCACCGACAGGTATTGGCCGGACTCGCGCACATACCGCAGGGAAAAGAACTCAGCGCCCGTGCGCAAGGCAGCGAAGCGCTGCTTGAGCTGGGGGTGGAAATCGAACATTCGGAAACCTCCTTGTTATGGAGTGGCGGGGCATAGCGATTCGGCGGGAGAGGTGAAACGGTTGCGCGAGGTCTAGAGTAGGCCTGCGTGGGGGTAGGATCAAGTGAAGAGGGGGTGTAGGAGGATTTACTGTCCAGCGAGGGAATTTGTGCTGAATGTAAGGGCCCCTTCGCGAGCAGGCTCGCTCCCACACTGGATCTGCGTTATTCACAAATCAAATGTGGGAGCGGGCTTGTCTCCGGGCGGCGTTCCGACGAAGGCCGCGCCTCGGTATCAAGTCTTACTGAGCAACCGGCGTGATATCACGCATCGGCTTGCCTTTCACCGGTGCATCGCCCGCGACGTAGTAAGCAGCGGTGCTACGCGGCAATGGCTTGCGGCCACGGATCTTGTCGGCGATTTTCTCGGCGATCATGATCGTCGGCGCGTTCAGGTTGCCGGTGGTGATGATCGGCATGATCGAGGCATCGACCACACGCAGGCTCTGCATGCCGTGCACGCGACCTTCGCCATCGACCACAGCCATCTCGTCAGTGCCCATCTTGCACGAGCAGGACGGGTGGAACGCGGTTTCGGCGTGCTCACGGATGAACTTGTCCAGTTGCTCATCGGTTTGCACTTCGATGCCCGGGCTGATTTCGCGGCCACGGAAGGCGTCCAGTGCCGGCTGTTGCATGATTTCACGGGTCAGGCGGATGCCATCGCGAAATTCCTGCCAGTCCTGCTCGGTGGCCATGTAGTTGAACAGGATGCTCGGGTGCTGACGCGGATCCTTGGATTTGACCTGGATGCGACCACGGCTTGGCGAACGCATGGAACCCATGTGCGCCTGGAAACCGTGCTCTTTCACACCGTTGCTGCCGTTGTAGTTAATCGCGACCGGCAGGAAGTGGTACTGGATGTTCGGCCATTCGAATTCCGGACGCGAGCGGATGAACCCGCCGGCTTCGAACTGGTTGCTGGCGCCGATACCGGTGCCGTTGAACAGCCACTCGGCACCGATGGCTGGCTGGTTGTACCAGAGCAGCGACGGGTACAGCGAAACCGGTTGGGTGCAAGCGTATTGCAGGTACAGCTCAAGGTGATCCTGCAGGTTTTCACCCACGCCCGGCAGATCGTGAACAACCGGGATGTCGAGGCTTTCCAGCAGTTTTGCCGGGCCTACACCGGAACGTTGCAGAATCTGCGGCGAAGCAATGGCGCCGGAGCACAGCAGGACTTCTTTGCGCGCTTTGACTTCAACACGCTCTTCAGCGTCGCCGACCAGGTAGCGCACGCCAACGGCACGCTTGCCTTCGAACAGGATCTTGTCGGTCAGGGCGTGGGTGACGATGGTCAGGGTCGAACGCTTTTTGGCAACGTCAAGGTAGCCCCGGGCGGTGGACGCACGACGGCCATTTGGCGTCACGGTGCGGTCCATCGGGCCGAAACCTTCCTGCTGGTAGCCGTTCAAGTCTTCGGTGCGCGGGTAACCGGCCTGTACGCCCGCTTCAACCATGGCGTGGAACAACGGGTTGTTGCCCGCCTTAGGCGTGGTCACGCTGACCGGGCCTTCACCACCGTGGTAGTCGTTCGGGCCGATGTCGCGGGTTTCCGCTTTGCGGAAATACGGCAGGCAGTTCAGGTAGTCCCAATCTTCAAGGCCCGGCAGCTTGGCCCAGTTGTCGTAGTCCATCGCGTTGCCGCGGATGTAGCACATGCCGTTGATCAGCGAAGAGCCGCCGAGGCCTTTGCCGCGACCGCATTCCATCCGGCGACCGTCCATGTGTGGCTCTGGATCGGTTTCGTAGGCCCAGTTGTAGCGACGGCCTTGCAGCGGGAACGCCAGTGCGGCGGGCATTTGCGTACGGAAGTCCAGACGGTAATCCGGGCCGCCTGCTTCGAGCAGCAGAACGGTGACGCCAGCGTCTTCAGTCAGACGGGTCGCCAGGGTGTTACCGGCCGAGCCGGCACCGATGATGATGTAATCGAATTCTTGGGACATTGAATGCACCCTCTTTGAAGTTGGTCAGGTCGGGCCTGACGAGTGCTTTGCACTCGAATCGCGAGCGGGCTCGCTTCCACAGGAGACACTGTTCCAATGTGGGAGCGAGCCTGCTCGCGAAGGCGGCCTCGCGAGCAATACAAGACTCGGTCTTAGAACACCGAGACATAATCGCCCAGCTCGACCTGTACCGATTTGATGCGAGTGAAGTTGTTCAGCGAGCTGATGCCGTTCTCACGGCCAACGCCCGACTGCTTGTAACCGCCCACCGGCATTTTTGCGTCGGACTCGCCCCAGGCGTTGATCCAGCAGATACCGGCTTCCAGTTGATGAATCACGCGGTGAGCGCGGTTCAGGTCTTTGGTGACGATACCGGCGGCCAGGCCGAAGTCGGTGTCGTTGGCGCGGCGGATCACTTCTTCTTCGGTCTCGTAGGAGAGGATCGCCATGACCGGGCCAAAGATTTCTTCACGAACGATGGTCATGTCGTCGGTGCAATCGGTGAACACGGTCGGAGCAACGAATGCGCCTTTGGCGAATTCGCCGTCGGTCAGACGCTCGCCGCCGCACAGGACGCGGGCACCTTCTTCTTTACCCTTGGCGATGTAGCCCAGCACGCTTTCCATGTGCGGGAAGCTGACCAGCGGGCCGAAGTTGGTGTTTTCGTCTTCCGGGTTGCCGATGCGGATGCGCGCAACGCGCTCGACGATCTTGGCTTCGAAAGCGGCTTTCAGGTGGCTCGGTACGAACACGCGAGTGCCGTTGGTGCAGACCTGACCGGAGCTGTAGAAGTTGGCCATCATCGCGGTGTCGGCAGCGCGATCCAGATCGGCGTCGTCGCAGATGATCAGCGGGGATTTGCCACCCAGTTCCATGGTCACGTCTTTGAGCGACGAAGCCGAAGCGCTGGCCATTACTTTTTTACCGGTGTCGGTGCCGCCAGTGAACGAGATTTTCTCGATGCGCGGGTGCTCGGTCAGCCAGGTGCCGACTTCGCGGCCGCTGCCGGTCAGAACGTTGAACACACCATTCGGTACGCCGGCTGCGGTGTAGATTTCAGCCAGTTTCAGGGTAGTCAGCGAGGTGACTTCGCTTGGCTTGAAGATCATCGCGTTACCGGCGGCCAGCGCTGGAGCGGATTTCCACAGAGCGATCTGGATCGGGTAGTTCCACGCGCCGATACCGGCGACAACGCCCAGCGGCTCGCGACGGGTGTAAACGAATGCGGTGTCACGCAGCGGGATCTGCTCGCCTTCGATGGCGGGTACCAGGCCTGCGTAGTATTCCAGCACGTCGGCGCCGGTGACGATGTCGACGTACTTGGTTTCGGAGAAGGCTTTACCGGTGTCCAGGGTTTCCAGAGCAGCCAGTTCATCGTTGCGCTCGCGCAGGATGTCGACGGCGCGGCGCAGGATGCGCGAACGCTCCATGGCGGTCATCGCGGCCCAGATTTTCTGGCCCTTTTCGGCGCTGACCACAGCGCGCTCGACGTCTTCCTTGGTCGCACGTTGCACTTGGGCGAGGACTTCACCGTTCGCCGGGTTGATGGCTTCGAAGGTGGCATCGCTGCCAGCGTCGGAGTACGCGCCATCGATGTAGAGTTTTTGCAGTTCGAAACGGGCCATAGTGTCCTCGCAAGTGCATTGGTTGTTGGCGTTGACCACCGCGATGAGGCTGCGGTGGCGGTTCAGGGGCCGAGCTTTTTCTGTGTGCTCTAGCTCACCTGCTTGGCCAATTGGAAATCCATGTATTCGTAAGCGATCTGTTGCGCCTGCGCCGTGTCGAAAGCGTCTCCCGACAGTGCGCCGCGCAACCACAAACCGTCGATCAACGCTGCCAGTCCACGCGCTGCGCTGCGCGCATCTTCGAGCGGCAACACACGGCGGAACTCGCAGCACAGGTTGGAATACAGACGGTGATCGTTGATCCGCTGCAACCTGTGCAAAGACGGCTGGTGCATGCTGGTGGCCCAGAAGGCCAGCCAGGTTTTCATTGCCGGGCCATTGACCTGGCTGGCGTCGAAGTTGCCTTCGATGATCACCTGCAGATGCGCCCGTGGGCTGTCATCTGCCAACGCCTGACGGCGCGCGGTGACGTTCTCGCTGAGGACGTTCATCAGATACCGCATCGTGGCGGCAATCAGGCCATTCTTGTCCTGAAAATAGTGACTGATGATGCCATTCGAGACACCGGCCAAACGGGCGATCAGCGCAATGCTGGCGTCCCCCATTCCGACCTGATCGACCGCCTGCAAAGTGGCTTCGATCAGTTGTTGGCGGCGGATGGGTTGCATACCGACCTTGGGCATCTTGCACATCTCCTTAGGCCTTCCGAGCGGCGAATGACGCCTATCGGATTGACGGCCAGTCTATTTTGTTTTGATTGAACGTTCAATCAACAAAGAATAAGATCTGCGACAAATCGTCGCTGCCTACAGCTTTTTCCTACGTGTATGTGGCGATAAAACCGACATCCAAAAATGCTTGAAACCTGTATGGGGCATGGCGCGGTTCGCGATTCGAAGGACGTGTTGAAAGGGCAAGACGCTCGGGGCCAGGTTTCGGATGAACGTCCGGACACCTTCGGCCACGAAAGCGATTCGCAGCGCCATTTCGGCAGGTTCGGGCTTTTTTCGGGGTGTCTTTATATCACCCGCCGGTCGGCTGCCAACTAACCGATTGGTCGGGTTCCGTGTTGCCTTGTGTTCTTCTCTCGCACTGCCTGGAGCATTTGTGCCATGAGTTCTGCCTCGCTAATAAAGACCCCGCCCGAGAAGGTGACGGTCAACGGTTGGGTGTTTTACACCTCTACCGCGCTGATTCTGTTGTTGACCGCCATTCTGATCATCGCCCCGCAAGAGGCCGGCAGGATGTTGAGTGTGGCTCAGGCCTGGTTGTCGCGCAGCTTCGGCTGGTACTACATGGTGGTGATCGCCGCTTACCTGGTGTTTGTGGTGGGCCTGGCGTTTTCCTCCTACGGCAAACTCAAACTGGGCAGCAAGGACGACACCCCGGATTTCAGTTACGGCGCCTGGGCGGGGATGCTGTTCTCGTCGGGTATCGGCATTTCGCTGCTGTACTTCGGCGCGTCCGAGCCGCTGGATCACTACTTCAATCCGCCGGAAGGCGCAGCGGCCACCAACATGGCCGCGCGTCAGGCGGTGCAGCTGACGTTCCTGCACTGGGGCCTGCACGGCTGGGCGATCTACGCACTGGTCGGTCTGGCGGTGGCTTACTTTGCCTACCGTCACAACCAGCCGCTGGCCCTGCGTTCGGCGCTGTATCCGCTGGTCGGTGAGCGTTGGGTCAAAGGCGCGGCCGGTCACGCGGTGGACGGCTTCGGCATGTTCGTGACCCTGCTGGGTCTGGTGACCAACCTGGGGATCGGCTCGCTGCAAGTGTCCTCTGGCCTGGAAAACCTGTTCGGCATGGAGCACAGCAACACCAATCTGCTGATCGTGATCATTGTGATGAGCACCGTGGCGACCATCGCTGCCGTGTCCGGCGTGGAAAACGGCATTCGTCGTCTGTCCAACCTGAACATCGTGCTGTTCAGCGGTCTGCTGATTTTCGTGCTGTTGTTCGGCCCGACCTTGCACCTGCTCAACGGCTTCGTGCAGAACATCGGCGATTACCTCAACGGCATCGTCCTGAAAACGTTCGACCTTTATGTGTACGAAGGCAGTGGCGAGAAATCCGAGCGCTGGATGGGCCTGTGGACTCTGTTCTACTGGGCCTGGTGGATTTCCTGGGCGCCATTCGTCGGCATGTTTATCGCGCGTATTTCCCGTGGTCGCACCGTGCGTGAACTGGTGGCTGGCGTACTGCTGATTCCGCTGGGCTTCACTTTGGCCTGGCTGTCGATCTTCGGTAACTCGGCGCTGGATCTGGTGATGAACCAGGGGGCGGTTGAGTTGGGCAAGACGGCGCTGGAACAGCCGTCGATGGCGATCTATCAATTGCTTGAGCACTACCCGGCGTCGAAAGTCGTCATCGGTGTGTCGATCTTTGTCGGTTTCGTGCTGTTCCTGACCCCGGCCGACTCTGGCGCGGTGATGATGGCGAACCTGTCCTGCAAGGGCGGCAACGTCGACGAAGATGCGCCGCACTGGCTGCGAATCTTCTGGTCGGCGGTGATTACCCTGGTGACCATCGGTCTGCTGTTCGCCGGTAACTTCGAGGCCATGCAAACCATGGTCGTGCTGGCCGGTCTGCCGTTCTCGGTGGTGTTGGTGTTCTTCATGTTTGGCCTGCACAAGGCCATGCGCCAGGACGTGCAGATCGAACAGGAGCAAGCGCAACTGGCGGAGCGCGGTCGTCGTGGTTTCAGCGAGCGTCTGACGCAGCTGGATCTGCAGCCGAGCCAATCGGTGGTGCAACGCTTCATGGACAAGCAGGTCAGCCCGGCGCTGGAAGACGCGGCTGCGCAAATGCGCGCTCAGGGCCTGGAAGTGCAAACGCTGCTGGGTAAATCCAAGCGCTGCATGGGCGTACGCATCGAGATGGAAGAGGGCAACCCTTTCGTTTACGAAGTGAGCCTGGAAGGCTATCTGGCGACGCCGAGCGAATCGGTCGAGTCTGAAGAGACGCGTCAGCGTTTCTATCGCGCCGAGGTGTATCTGCACAACGGCAGCCAGGATTACGACCTGATGGGCTTCACGCAGGATCAGATCACACGCGATGTGCTCGATCAGTTTGAAAGCCATCGGCAGCTCCTTGGCCGGGTGTACAGCTAAACAGCAAGAGCGCGGTGTTTCTGTCTGAAGCACCGCGCCGCGTTCTTCGCGAGCAGGCTCGCTCCCACAGGTGACCGAGTTGCTGCTGGGGAATGCGATCAAATGTGGGAGCGGGCTTGCTCGCGAAGGGGCCTTTGGCCGCAACGGTGTTGCATGATCGTTCCCACGCAGAGCGTGGGAACGATCACGCCGCGATCCTCTCGCGGCGTTTTTGTGTCTGCGGTACTTACCCCAGGTTCTTGCCCAGCAACGCGTGATACAGCTCGCTGTCGCCCAGGATCCCCACCACATGATTGTTATCGTGCAGCACCAGTTTGTTGCCGGTCTGATAACGAATCTGCAACGCATCACGCATGCCGATATTCGAGTCCACCAGCGTCGGCCGACGCTCCAGCCCTTCGACGGCTTGCCCCGGTGCCCAATTCTGCAAGTCGAGGGCCGCGCCGTTCTGTCGCGCGCCTTTGATGGTGTTGCCTTCGGCCAGGTCCAGCCACGAATCGCCGCCCGGATCGAGGCATACCGAGCCGTTGATGCGTTTGCACTTGTCCAGCGTGCGCATCAGGCTGCGCCCGCACAGTACGTTGAGTGGATTGGTGTGGGCGACGAAGGTGCGCACATAGTCGTCCGCCGGGTTCAGCACGATCTCTTCCGGCACGCTGTACTGGATGATCCGCCCGTCTTTCATGATCGCGATGCGGCTGCCGAGTTTCAGTGCCTCATCGAGGTCGTGACTCACGAAGACAATGGTTTTGCTTAGCTTGCGTTGCAGTTCCAGCAGTTCATCCTGCAGGCCTTGGCGGATCAGCGGGTCGAGTGCCGAGAACGGCTCGTCCATCAGCAGAATGTCGGCGTCCATCGCCAGCGCCCGGGCCAGCCCCACGCGTTGCTGCATACCGCCAGAGAGTTCGTCGGGTTTCTTGTTGCGCCACTGGGTCAGGCCCACCAGTTCGAGTTTCTCGTCGACCAGCTTGCGCCGTTCCTTCTCCGGGCGACCCTGCATTTCCAGACCGAAGCTGATGTTCTCGCGCACCGTCAGCCAAGGCATCAATGCGAACTTCTGGAACACCATGGCGATGCGTTTGGTGCGCATCATTTTCAGCTCGGCAGGCGTACAGGAAGCGATGTCGATCTGGCGGTTTTCATGCTCGACAAACAGCTTGCCGCGACTGACAGTGTTGAGGCCGTTGATGCAGCGCAGCAGGCTCGACTTGCCGGAGCCGGACAGGCCCATCAGCACGCAGATTTCGCCTTTGTTGATGTCCAGACTGGCCTTTTCCACACCGACAATCTGACCGGTCTTTTTCAGGATCTCGTTACGGGTCATGCCCTGATCCAGCAGCTTGAGCGCCTCGCGTGGATCCTTGGAGAAGATTACGTCGACGTCTTCGAAGCGAATTATGCTCATGCGTCACCCCCTACTTTAGCGTCGGGTTGTTTGCAGATACGGTCGAGCATGATCGCCAGCAGTACGATCGCCAGGCCCGCTTCGAAGCCCAGGGCGATATCAGCAGTGTTCAGTGCGTTGACCACCGGTTTGCCGAGTCCGTCGGCGCCCACCAGTGCCGCGATCACCACCATCGACAACGACAGCATGATGCACTGGGTGATGCCGGCAGCGATGCTCGGCATGGCGTGAGGCAGTTCGATCCGTGAGAGCAATTGGCGACGCGAGCAGCCGAAGGCCTTGCCGGCGTCCATCAGTTCTTGCGGGACATCGCGGATGCCCAGGTAGGTCAGGCGGATCGGCGCCGCGATGGCGAACACCACCGTGGAGATCAGGCCCGGCACCACACCCAGCCCGAAGAGGGTCAGGGTAGGAATGAGGTACACGAAGGTCGGTACGGTCTGCATCAGATCGAGTACCGGACGCATCACCGTGTAGAACATCGGTTTGTGCGCGGCGACGATGCCCAACGGCACGCCGATGACCACGCAGACCAGGGTCGCGAACATGACCTGGGCGAGGGTTTCCATGGTTTCCTGCCAGTACCCCAGATTGAGGATCAGCAGAAAGGACACAATCACAAAAACAGTCAGCCCCCATTTGCGCTGGATGAAATGCGCGAGCAGGGCAATGAGGCCGATCAAGACAAAAGGGTTGAACCAGGTGAGCGCAAACGTCACGCCGTGGATCATCGTTTCCAGTGTCACGGCGATTGCGTCGAAAGTGTTGGCGCCGTGTTGCGTCAACCATTCAACGAAGCCCGCGATGTACTGGCCTAAAGGTATTTTCTGATCAATCAGCATGGTAGTGAACGTCCGCATGCAAGGAAATAAACAGCCCGGGGGAGCTGGCTCCCCCGGCATAAACGATTACTGCAGTTTGGCTTTCACGGCCTCCAGGCCAGGCTTACCGTCAATGGTGGTCACGCCAGCGAGCCAGGTATCGAGCACCTGTGGATTCTTTTTCAGCCAGGCCTTGGCGGCCGCGTCAGGCTTCATCTTGTCGTCGAGGATGTTGCCCATCAGTTCACTTTCCATGTCGACGGTGAACTCCAGGTTCTTCAGCAACTGGCCGACGTTGCTGCATTCGGTGGTGTAACCCTTGCGGGTGTTGGTCGCCACTGTCGCGGCACCGAAATCAGGGCCGAAGAATTCGTCACCACCGGTCAGGTACTGGATCTTGAAGCGCTTGTTCATCGGGTGCGGCGCCCAGCCGAGGAACACCACTTCGGTGCCACGGCGAGAAGCACGGTCAACCTGCGAGAGCATGCCCGCTTCGGAGGATTCGACGACTTTGAAGCCGGCGGTTTTCAGGCCGAAGGCGTCCTTGTCGATCATGCTCTGGATCAGACGGTTGCCGTCGTTGCCAGGCTCGATGCCGTAGATCTTGCCGTCGAGTTCTTTCTTGAATTTGGCGATGTCGGCGAAGTCATGCAGACCTTTGTCGTACAGGGCTTGGGGTACGGCGAGGGTGTACTTGGCGCCCGTGAGGTTGGTGCGCACGGTTTCCACGGTGCCGGCGTCGCGGTAGGCCTTGATGTCGTTTTCCATGGTCGGCATCCAGTTGCCGAGGAACACGTCCATGTTCTTGCCGTCGGCCAGCGACTTGTAGGTCACGGGCACGGAGATCATGGTGGTCTTGGTCTTGTAGCCGAGGGCGTTGAGCACGACGGAGGTGGTTGCGGTGGTCGCGGTGATGTCGGTCCAGCCGACATCGGAGAAGTTAACGGTACTGCACTGCGCCGGTTCTGCGGCTTGAGCCAGTAACGGCAGACTCAGCATGGCGGCCAACAACAACGACGGGGAACCTTTCATGGATGGACTCCTTGGTGTTTTTTTTGGCAGTGTTCCGACTGTGGACCACCGCACTTATAGGTTGCGGTTGGATGGCGTTCTGGAGACAGCTCTACCACGGCGCCTTGCAATCGAGTCATAACGATCATGTACCAGTGAAAATCTGACGCCTACAGGGGGCGTCGTATCCAGTACAGGGATGGTCGCATCCAGTGTCAGTGACGTCGTTTACAGCTTTTTTTGGCCCCGTATGGCCATCTGAACCGCATAAAAACGGCGAAAACCGGGGACGAAAGCGCTACGGCGTTAGTGGGCATGAGTGCGTCGGTGTCAGACGCCGTGCGACCTGACAAAAGCCTGATGATGCCGGCATTCCGGCGGATCGCAGCTTGAGCGTAGCAGCTCCGCCAAGGGGCGCTTCACGCCCCGGATCGGCATTCTCAGGAGCTCTGCAGCAATGGCTATCAGCGTTTTCGACCTGTTCAAAATCGGCATCGGCCCTTCCAGTTCCCACACCGTCGGGCCAATGCGCGCCGCGGCATTGTTTGTCGAGTCGCTTCGCAGCAAGCATCAGTTGGAGCACGTGCGCCGTATCGAAGTGCAACTGTTCGGTTCGCTGTCGGCCACCGGCATCGGGCACGGCAGCGACAACGCGGTGATCATGGGCCTGATGGGCGAATGGCCGGACGCCATCGACCCTTCGCAGATCGGCCCGCGCATCCAGGCTTTGCGTGAAACCCACACCCTTCTTCTGGATGGTCGCCTGTCGGTGCCGTTTGTCTGGGCCCGCGACATGCGTCTGATTGACGAAAACCTGCCGTTTCACCCCAACGCCATGACCCTGGTTGCCGAAGGCGATCACGGTGAGTTGCATCGCGACACCTACTATTCAGTCGGCGGCGGTTTTGTCGTAGATGAGGCGCAGGCGTCCAGCGGTGTGGTCGATCTGGATCGCACCGAGTTGCCTTATGACTTTTCCAGCGCCGTCGAGCTGCTGGAGCTGTGCAAAAACAACAACCTGCGCGTTGCCGAATTGATGATGGCCAACGAGAAGGTCTGGCGCAGTGAAGAAGAGATTCGCGCCGGATTGATGAAGCTGTGGCGGGCGATGCAGGATTGCGTTGAGCAGGGCCTCAAACACGAAGGCATCCTGCCCGGCGGTTTGAATGTGCGGCGGCGTGCGGCGAAGTTGCATCGCAGCCTTCAGGAATTGAACAAGCCCAATGTGATCGGCTCGACCCTGAGTGCGATGGAGTGGGTCAACCTGTTTGCCCTCGCCGTGAATGAAGAAAACGCTGCCGGCGGGCGCATGGTCACGGCACCGACCAACGGCGCGGCGGGGATCATTCCGGCGGTGTTGCACTACTTTATGAAGTTCAGCGAAGCGGTCACCGACGCCAACGTAGTCGACTACTTATTGGGCGCGGCGGCGGTGGGGATTCTGTGCAAGAAGAACGCTTCGATCTCCGGCGCCGAAGTCGGTTGTCAGGGCGAGGTCGGCTCGGCCTGCGCGATGGCGGCGGCGGGGCTGGCGGAGATTCTTGGCGCCACGCCGGAGCAGTTGTGCAACGCGGCGGAAATCGGCTTGGAGCATAACCTCGGGCTGACTTGCGATCCGGTCGGCGGATTGGTGCAAGTGCCGTGCATCGAGCGCAATGCGATTGCGGCGGTGAAAGCGATCAACGCGGCGCAAATGGCCTTGCGTGGTGATGGTCAGCATTTCATCTCGCTGGATCGGGTGATCCGCACCATGCGTGATACCGGGGCCGACATGCATGACAAATATAAAGAGACCTCGCGGGGTGGGTTGGCGGTTAGTGCGGTTGAGTGCTGAGTCAGCAGCACCGAGTTGAATTCTTCGCGAGCAAGCCCGCTCCCACAGTAGATCTCCAGTGAACACAAAATGTGTGAACGCCAGGGTCCAATGTGGGAGCGAGCCTGCTCGCGAAGGGGCCAGACCAGTCAAAACTGCTCACCAAGTGAACACGGTAATCAAACACGCCACCTTTTAGCGCGTCGCAATCAGATAAGAGTTTTTCCCACCTGTAACAGGCAATCAGCACACCCTACCGTCCGTCACCCGTGCCTTGGGTGACACTCCCCCGCAAACTGCGCGCAGGCCCGTTCCCACAAGTGCTACCGATTTGCTCACAGGCAACGGAGCAGGGCATTCGCCATCGCTGATGGCACTTCGAAATGCTTTTCGTCGGACGTCTCGAATAGACACGTCGCGACGTCGTTTTCAGGAGTTATTGAACGGCCATTCAATTTTAGGCATGGCAATTGCTCTGTCATAACAAAGCCCGTCTCCCGCATGAGCACGCGGCAATAACAAGAGCCTCCGCCTGAGGCCATCACCCGCTTTGTGTGAGGAGATACCGCGATGACGTCGTTCAACTCCGGGGCCCAACCCCAGAACCGTGCGCCTCAATCCATCGGCTTTCTGCTGCTGGACAATTTCACGCTTATTTCTCTGGCCTCTGCGGTTGAACCGCTACGCATGGCCAACCAATTGTCCGGTCGCGAGCTGTATCGCTGGAGCACCCTTACCGTCGATGGCGGTCAGGTGTGGGCCAGTGACGGTCTGCAAATCACCCCCGACGCCTCCATGCACAAAGCGCCGCCGCTGGACACCGTGATCGTCTGTGGTGGCATCGGCATCCAGCGCACCGTTACCCGTGAGCACGTCTCGTGGCTGCAAAGCCAGGCGCGCCAGTCGAAGCGTCTCGGCGCCGTGTGTACCGGCAGTTGGGCGCTGGCCTGCGCCGGCCTGCTCGACGGGTTCGATTGCAGCGTGCACTGGGAATGTCTTGCGGCGATGCAGGAAGCTTTCCCGCGCGTTGCGATGAGCACTCGCTTGTTCACCCTCGACCGTAACCGTTTCACCAGCTCCGGCGGCACCGCGCCGCTGGACATGATGCTGCACCTGATCAGCCGCGATCACGGCCGTGAACTGTCCGCCGCGATCTCCGAGATGTTCGTCTACGAGCGCATCCGCAATGAACAGGATCACCAGCGCGTGCCGCTCAAGCACATGCTCGGCACCAACCAGCCGAAGCTGCAGGAAATCGTCGCGCTGATGGAAGCCAATCTGGAAGAGCCGATCGATCTGGACGAGCTGGCAGTGTACGTCGCCGTGTCGCGTCGCCAGCTCGAGCGCCTGTTCCAGAAATACCTGCACTGCTCGCCGTCCCGCTACTACCTGAAACTGCGTCTGATCCGCGCCCGGCAACTGCTCAAGCAGACGCCGATGTCGATCATCGAAGTGGCTTCGGTGTGTGGTTTCGTGTCGACGCCGCACTTCTCCAAGTGCTACCGCGAATACTTCGGCATTCCGCCGCGTGACGAGCGCGTCGGTTCCAATACGACGCAGCAAGTGGCGATGTTGCCGCTGCCGCAGGCGATCGTGATGTCGCCGCTGTCGGGGCCGATGTCGGCGTTGAGCCAGGCGCGGAACGAGTCGACGTTTGCCAGTGTAAGGCTGTAGAGCGAGTCATCGTTCTTCGCGAGCAGGCTCGCTCCCACCTTTAACCGAGTTCTTCCATGAGAATTCTGTCAAATGTGGGAGCGAGCCTGCTCGCGAATGGATTTATCAGGCGCTATGGCTTTGCTGGTACTCCGCTAACGCTGGCAACAACTGTTTGTCGATCGCCTGACGCACCGCCGGCTGAATGCTCGCGCCGCTGGTGTACATGTCCTTGACCATCTTGCGCAGCTCAGACGCGCGAACGTTATCCAGCCCACGCACCGCACACTCACAGGCCTGCTCGGCCGTGGAGCCGCTCGGCACTTGAAAACCCAGTGACTTGAGCTGGCCCAACAGATCTTCCTGGTCAATCAAATCGGCGTACATCATCACGCAAATCCTTCTTCGGCATCGGAGGTCGTTGCTCGATTCTGGTAGTCGCGTGCGGTGACGGCAAGGGCGATTTGTCGCAGTGGCTGAGACGACTATGAACAGGTCGTTTTCGGCTAACTCGTCAGGGAGGGGAGTCGGCACACTGGACTCAGCTCGCTTTACGAAGGTTTGGTCACCCTCGCCGCGCAAGCTCCTCAAAGGTATGTTCGCCCCGATCCAGTCACGGCTGGTATCGGGTTTTTTTTGCCTGCGTTTATCGCGGTGCCGGCAGCGCGATCACGCGGCCGATGTAAGCCGGGGCGGGCAGGTCGGCCTGCTCGGCGACGATGGCTTGCAGGCGGCTGAGGGTGTCGGTACTGAAAGGCGCCGAACGCGGGCCTGCGAGGTCGACGTGGAGCAACATTTGCTCGTTGCCGGCCAGTTCCTGCTGATCTGCGACCTTGTGCAGGCTGTGATAGAGGTGCAGGCGTTTGCTGTCGTGGCCGATGATTTGCGTGCGCACTTCGACGGCGGTGTCGAGCTTTACCTCGTGCAGGTAATTGAGGTGCAGTTCCAGGGTGAACAGCGAGTGGCCGCTGGCTTCGCGGTTGCTGCTGTCCATGCCGAGACGGTCCATCAGGGCGTCGGTGGCGTAGCTGAAGATCAGCAGGTAGAAGGCGTCGCGCAAGTGGCCGTTGTAGTCGACCCAGTCGGGGATGATGGTGGTTTGGTAGGTGGTGAGGCTGGGCATGGTATCTGGTCCAACATAAGTGGTGTCTGGGCCGCCGTCTTCGCGAGCAGGCTCGCTCCCACAGGGGATTGCATTCCAAATGTGGGAGCGAGTCTGCTCGCGAAGGGGCCGGAACGGCTGAGCAAGGCCTACTCGTTAAAACGCATCCCATGCTTTTCCTTGGTCGCCTTCACCGCTTCCAGTACCGCCAGCAGGCAATCATCACGATAGCGCTCCAATGCTGAAATACTACGTTCGCCCAACTGCTCGCTGGTGCCAGCCACCACGTCATCAATCAACTTGTCAGTCAGCTCCGGCGCCGGCAGATAGGTCCACGGCAATTGCAACGCCGGGCCGAATTGCGACATGAAATGGCGCATCCCGGCATCACCACCGGCCAGCGTGTAAGTCAAAAACGTACCCATGAATGACCAGCGCAAACCGGCGCCAAAGCGGATCGCATCATCGATCTCGCCGGTAGTCGCCACACCGTCGTTGACCAGGTGCAGCGCCTCGCGCCACAGCGCTTCGAGCAGACGGTCGGCAATAAACCCCGGCACTTCCTTGCGTACATGCAGCGGGCGCATGCCGAGGGATTCGTAGACGTTCATCGCCGCTTGCACGGCCTCGGGCGCGGTGTTTTTGCCGCCGACTACTTCGACTAGAGGCAGCAGGTACACCGGGTTGAACGGATGCCCGACCACGCAGCGCTCGGGGTGGGTCGAGCTCTCGTAGAACTCGCTCGGCAGCAGGCCCGACGTGCTGGAGCCGATCAGTGCGTTGGGTTTTGCCGCTGCACTGATTTTGCTGTGCAGCTCAAGCTTCAGTTCCAGCCGTTCCGGGGCGCTTTCCTGAATGAAATCGGCATCACGTACGCATTCTTCGATGGTCGCGACAAAGCGCAGGCGATCTTGTGACGCCCCCGGCGCCAGACCGTTTTTCTCCAGCGCACCCCAGGCATTGGCCACGCGTTTGCGCAGGGCCGCTTCAGCGCCGGGCGCCGGATCCCAGGCCACGACATCGAGGCCGTGGGCGAGGGCGCGAGCCACCCAGCCGCTGCCGATGACACCGCTGCCCAGCGCGGCGAAGGTTTTGATTTCGGTGATAAAGCTCATGGCGACATTCCTGAATAGTTCGGCGATCAACTGTGGGAGCGAGCCTGCTCGCGAAAGCGGTGGCTCTGCTGATGAAGATGCTTCGGATGTACGGGCCTCTTCGCGAGCAGGCTCGCTCCCACAGGGTTTTGAGGTGAGTTCGTTCAGCCGCGCTGGGTCAGGCCCATTTCTTGCGGCCTTCGGCAGGCGTGAGTACGCGCGCGCCGAGGCGGCTGAGGATCTCGGTGGCGCGCTCAACGAGTTGGCCGTTGGTCGCCAGCACACCCTTGTCCAGCCACAGGTTGTCTTCCAGGCCGACCCGCACGTTGCCGCCGAGCAACACCGCTTGCGCGGCCATCGGCATCTGCATCCGACCGATGCCGAACCCCGCCCACACCGCGTCAGCCGGCAGGTTGTCGACCATGGCTTTCATGGTGGTGGTGTCGGCCGGCGCGCCCCACGGGATGCCCAGACACAGCTGGAATAGCGGGTTATCGAGCAAGCCTTCCTTGATCATCTGCTTGGCAAACCACAGGTGACCGGTGTCGAAAATTTCCAGTTCGGCTTTAACGCCCAGCTCGGTAATGCGCTTGGCGCCCGCCCGCAGCTGCGCCGGGGTCGAGACGTAAATGGTGTCGCCATCGCCAAAGTTGAGGGTGCCGCAATCGAGCGTGCAGATTTCCGGCAGCAGCTCTTCAACGTGAGCCAGGCGAGTCAGCGGGCCGACCAGATCGGTATTCGGGCCGAACTCCATCGGGTTCTCGCCGGCGCCGATCTCCAGGTCGCCGCCCATGCCGGCGGTGAGGTTGACGATGATGTCGACGTCCGCCTCGCGGATGCGCTCCATCACTTCGCGGTACAGCGCCACGTCACGGCTGAACTTGCCGGTCTGCGGATCGCGCACATGGCAGTGCACGACGGTGGCGCCAGCCTTGGCCGCTTCCACGGCGGCGGCGGCGATCTGTTTCGGGGTGACCGGCACGTGGGGGCTCCTGGCGGTCGTGTCGCCAGCACCGGTGAGTGCGCAGGTGATGATGACGTCGTGATTCATGGTGCGGTTTCCTTCAGGCGTGATGGGTCTGTCCGCAGCCCTTGGCGGGCTGCGAAGCGGGGATTCAGGGGGGATTTACTGGCTGGTCAGTTGCAGGTTCTCTGCGGCCGGTTTGCCGTCAAACGTGGTCACACCTTCGAGCCAGCGCTGCTTGTCTTCGGGGTGATCCTTGAGCCATTGCTTGGCCGACTCAAAGGCATCCTTGTGATCGAGCAGCGGCTGCATCATCCGGCTCTCGTCTTCGGCGGTGAACGTCAGGTTAGTCAGCAGACGACCGATGTTCGGGCACTGCTCGGCGTACTTCGGCGAGGTCACGGTCCACACGGTGGCCATGCCTTCGTTCGGGCCCAGGGCATCGTCGCTACCGGTGAGGTAGGTCATCTTGACGTTGACGTTCATCGGGTGCGGCGCCCAGCCGAAGAACACCACGGCCTCTTTGCGGCGCACGGCGCGATCGACGGCGGCGAGCAT
Source organism: Pseudomonas baetica (assembly GCF_002813455.1). Lineage (NCBI taxonomy): Bacteria > Pseudomonadati > Pseudomonadota > Gammaproteobacteria > Pseudomonadales > Pseudomonadaceae > Pseudomonas > Pseudomonas baetica. Next base: position 4,029,486 of record NZ_PHHE01000001.1, read on the forward strand.
CCCGGCCTCGCTGGACTCGACCAGCTGGAACTTGCCGAGGCCAAACTGGTTCTTGCTGATCATCGCCTTGATTTGGGTATTGGCGCCCGAACCCGGCTCTATGCCATAGATCTTGCCGCCCAGTTCTTTTTCGAATTTGGCAATGTCGGCGAAGGTTTTCAGGCCCTTGTCGGCCAGATACGTCGGCACGGCGAGGGTGGCGCGGGCGTCCTTCAGGCTCGGTGCGTCGAGGACTTTGACCTGATTGGCGTCGACGAACGGGGTGATGGTCTGGGTCATCAGCGGGTTCCAGTAGCCGAGGAACAGGTCCAGACGCTGGTCGCGAATCCCGGCGAAGATGATTTGCTGGGACGCGCTGGTTTGTTTGGTGCTGTAGCCGAGGCCGTCGAGCAGCACTTGGGTCATGGCACTGGTGGCGATCACGTCGGTCCAGTTGACCACGCCCATGCGTACGTTCTGGCAAGACGCGGGTTCGGCCGCCATGACGCTGGCGCTCAAGAAAGCGGTACCGCTGAGTGCAAGAACACAGCTGCTGATCAGTCGTTTCATGTCGGGTTCCTCGGCAGGTCGTTTATTGTGGTTTCCGGCATCTGATGCGCCGGTGATGCCAAGTTACGCAGCAATGCCCCCGTGAAAGCGCACTGCGGCGACTGGCATTTGCACTGTAGCGACCTGTGCGCTTGAACGCTGACGACAATCGGCGTATCAACGATCCACGCTACCCTCCCTTTCGTTACCCGCGAATCGAGTGCGCACATGTCCCAGGATTTCTACTTCTTGCTGATGCCGGGCTTCTCCGCCATCGGCTTCATCTCTGCGATCGAACCGCTGCGCGTGGCCAACCGCTTTCGTGGCGAGTTGTACCGCTGGCATGTGCTGAGCGCTGACGGCGGGGCGGTGCTGGCGAGTAACGGCATGTCGGTCAACGCCGACGCGGCGCTGGAGCCGCTGAAGAAAGGTGCGACGTTGTTGGTGGTGGCCGGCTTCGAACCGCTGAAGTTCGCCACCCCGACGCTGGAGCATTGGCTGCGCCGTCTCGATAACGAAGGCGTGACCCTCGGCGCCATCGACACCGGCAGCTTCGTCCTCGCCGAGGCCGGCCTGCTCGACGGCCATCGCCTGACCCTGCACTGGGAAGCCATCGACGCCTTCAAGGAATCTTATCCACAGCTCAGCGTGACCCAGGAGCTGTTCGAGATCGACCGTCGACGCATCACCTCGGCCGGTGGCACGGCGTCCATCGATTTGATGCTCGACCTGATCGCCCAGGCCCACGGCCCGCAACTGGCGATCCAGGTCAGCGAGCAGTTCGTGTTGGGGCGCATCCGTCCACGCAAAGACCACCAACGCATGGAAGTCGCCACGCGCTACGGCATCAGCAACAAGAAGCTGGTTCAAGTGATTGGCGAGATGGAGCAGCACAGCGAACCGCCGCTGACCACGCTGCAACTGGCGGAATCGATCAAGGTGACGCGGCGGCAACTGGAGCGCTTGTTCCGGCTGCATCTGAACGATACGCCGAGCAATTTCTATCTGCGCTTAAGGCTGGAAAAGGCCCGGCAGCTACTGCGCCAGACCGACATGAGCGTGCTCGAGGTCAGCATCGCCTGTGGTTTTGAATCACCGTCCTACTTCACCCGCAGCTATCGCGCACGGTTCGCCCGTTGTCCGAGAGAAGACCGCCGTACCGCCCAGGCCTGAATGGATCACACAAATCCAACTGTGGGAGCGAGCCTGCTCGCGAATGCGGTGTTTCATTCAACACCAATGTCGACTGACAGATTGCATTCGCGAGCAGGCTCGCTCCCACAGTTGGTTTGTGTCGTCTGGAAAATCGGATTACTTCTTCACCAACGCCGAACACGCCGCTTTGTAAGCCTCATGCTGATACTTGTTCAGCGTCGCCGGCAGCTCGAAGTTGTGCTTCTTGGCCTGCGCATTGATCGTCTGCGGCGACAACAACGTCACCTCGCAACCATCGAGCAGCTGAAATACGCCTTCAATCTTGAAGGTCGTCGGCCCACCGGCAAACTCGCCCTTCTTGCTGCGCTTCTTGATCGCAATCCGGTCAATCGAGTTCTCCCGCACAAACGACGCCACCTGCGCGGCGAAGCGTTTGACGTTGGCCGCCTCGTCGTCATCGTCCAGGGCGATTTTCTTGGTGCTGAGGGCGACGTGACTCAGGGTCGAACCGTCGAGAGCGGCCACGGCGATGATCGCTTCGCTGCCTTTGATTTCGATGCCGCAGATGTTCATGTGAATCCCTTTAGGGAAACTCTGAAGAAGACTTCCTGATTTTGGCAAAATACCGGGACTCCACCCGCCGAGCTTTCCGATGAAACAGATGACCTTCGCTGACGCCGAGTACGCAGGCAAGCGTAAGCAGACCCGCAAAGAGTTGTTCTTGATCGACATGGATCAGGTGGTGCCGTGGAACGGCTTGATCAAACTGATCGAGCCGTTCTACCCGAAGGGTGAAGGCGGTCGTCCGGCTTATCCGTTGATGACGATGCTGCGTGTACATTTGATGCAGAACTGGTTCGGTTACAGCGATCCAGCGATGGAGGAAGCGCTGTACGAGACCACCATCCTGCGGCAGTTCGCCGGGCTGAATCTGGAGCGTATTCCCGACGAAACCACCATCCTCAACTTCCGCCGACTGCTGGAGAAACACGAGCTGGCTGCCGGCATCCTGGCCGTGATCAATGGCTATCTGGGTGACCGAGGGTTGTCGTTGCGCCAAGGCACCATTGTCGATGCCACGCTGATCAATGCGCCCAGCTCGACCAAGAACAAGGACGGTAAACGCGATCCAGAAATGCACCAAACCAAGAAGGGCAACCAGTACTATTTCGGCATGAAAGCGCACATCGGTGTGGATGACGAGTCAGGTCTGGTGCACCGCGTGGTGGGCACAGCCGCCAACGTGGCGGATGTCACTCAGGTGGACAAATTGCTGCACGGTGCGGAGAACGTGGTCTGCGCCGATGCCGGTTATACCGGCGTCGAGAAACGTACCGAGCATGATGGGCGCGAGGTGATCTGGCAGATCGCGGCACGCCGCAGTACTTACAAAAAGCTGGGTAAGCGTAGCGCTCTATACAAAGCCAAGCGCAAGATCGAGAAGGCCAAGGCCCAGGTGCGCGCCAAAGTCGAGCACCCGTTTCGGGTGGTCAAGCGCCAGTTCGGTTTTGTGAAAACGCGCTTCCGTGGCCTGGCCAAAAACACCGCGCAACTGGTGACGCTATTCGCGCTGTCGAATCTGTGGATGGCACGCCGACATTTACTGACGAGTACAGGAGAGGTGCGCCTGTAATGTGGGAAATGACCGTTGCGAGGTGCTCGCGGCGGCTAAAAGCGCAGAAATACGCGGATGATCTGATCGTTTTGGTCGATTCGCCGTTTTCAAAATCAGCGGAGGCTGAAGTCAGCCAGAAAAGCGTGACTACTTCAGACCATCCTTAGATGAAGGTGCCAGGCACCGCGATAATTATGGAAATGAACCAAGGTATGAAAGCTGTGTGAGATCACCATTGGAAAAGTGAATCCCAACGTGTTTGTGCACGGCTTTTATAATTTCCAATAATGTCTTGTTCAAGCTTTCCTTCGGAAGGGAGCAGATTTCCTTCCGCTAATAGGGACTCGTGTAGAAATAGAATGGACGCTGAAAACTTTCCTTTACATGCATTTGTAAAGCCACGTCGTTTTGACTTTGGCATGCATAGGTAGGTGTGGGCGACAAATCTTCTCAGATGGTTTTCCGTGTTTTTATTTGCGCTTTCGAGATTGCTCCATGAACTATGAGCCAAGCTGTTTCTGACAGCTCTTAAGAGATCAAGACCATCGAGTGTGGCTTGGGACAAGGTTCCAGCTTTATCCAGGGCGTCGATTTTATTGGAAAGTGACGGGAATGAACCCTGCCTGATCGTCAATGAAATATTGTGTTCTCGAATAATTGAATCTAGAACACCTTCGATTAAGAGTGTGCTTGAGTTTGCCGTCTTTAGTGCATCGTTTTTATGAACGATACCGCCAGCTCGAGTCAAGGACTCCAAGTCTACTCCATGAGTAGTCAGAGCTTTTTCAGAAGTTTCTGCCAGTATAAAAATAGTATCAGTCGAAATGCTTTCTAGCTGTTGGATGTAGCTCTTAAGAATTTTAGTTATTTTTGAGTGTGCCTGGAGGAAATCTTCTTGAATAAATAGTATTTTGGGGGAGTTTGCTATTCTTTTGAGGCTGACGAGTGGGAGGCTTGGTAAGCGAGCGCTCTTGTCTTCATGTCCTTCAAATTCCAGTCTTTCGAGCGTTAAATATTTTTTGTGCAGGAAAAAACTGATGATCTTAAGGAACGCTTTGGTCTCCGTCTCGTCCAGCGTCAAGATCGGCGTTTTATCTACACAAACGAAAGAGTATGTTTTTAGAGACGCTGGGATCAGTCTAAGGCTGTTTGCGGGTTTTGCATGGCTCAGCAGTCGATCTATTCGATCCGTCTCACTAATTCCGGATTGATGAAAGAGTGCGTCTTCGAGAATATCTTCCTGTTCCATTTTTAGTTAAATCGTTCCTGAAATAATAAAGTCACCGCTTACAACGATATACGGAATGAGGAGAGTCACTCCTGCCCGATCGACTCCAAAAATTCCGACCGTTCATCACTCATCCGCGCCACGCAGTCATTCTGCGCAATCTTGAACGCCTTGCTGCCGTCGGTGGCCGGGAACGCTTCCACCGCGCAATCGGCATCCCGCGTCTTCAGCCACTGCTGCTGAGCTGTCTTCAGTTTGGCGGTGATATCTGCCAGTTGCGTCGGGTTCTTGCCGTACGCCGTCTGCATGCGTTCGTTGAGGCTGGCGTAGTTGTCCTTGAGCAGGTCTTCGGCGGCGGTGCGGCTGTAGGTCGAGCATTCCAGGGTCTGGACGTCGTTTTCCACCGCGTCGCACGGGTTGTTGTCGGACTCTTCGGCGGCGTGTACGCCGGTCGCAATCAGTGCCAAAGCCAGGAAGATCGATTTCATTGATGTCGCTGCTCTAATCCAGTGGTGTTTCCAGGTTGCGGGAGATTCTGGCTCAAGCTGGCGGGCTTGAACAGGTGGCCGGTCGGGTCGCTTGATGACCCTTTGTCGCGGATTGACGCTTTCGGCAATTCCCCTGTCGTTTTTGCACCCGGTCGCCCCGGCACCGAGGCATATGCTGGCCCCAAAGCGCCGGCAGACGATTCGGCGCATGAATCGCCAATAAGGGGACGCCTGATGAGCCCAGCCGAATTACACGCCGACAGCATCGTTATCGACGGTCTGATCATTGCCAAATGGAACCGCGAGCTGTTCGAAGACATGCGCAAGGGCGGTCTGACGGCGGCCAACTGCACGGTGTCGGTGTGGGAAGGCTTTCAGGCGACCGTGAACAACATCGCTGTCAGCCAGAAGCTGATCCGCGACAACAGCGACCTGGTAATGCCCGTGCGCACCACCGCCGACATCCGCAAAGCCAAGGAACAGGGCAAGACCGGCATCCTTTTCGGCTTCCAGAATGCCCACGCGTTTGAAGACCAGATCGGCTATGTCGAGGTGTTCAAGCAGCTCGGCGTCGGCATCGTGCAGATGTGCTACAACACCCAGAACCTGGTTGGCACCGGTTGCTACGAGCGTGACGGCGGCCTGTCGGGCTTTGGTCGCGAGATCGTTGCCGAGATGAACCGTGTTGGCGTGATGTGCGACCTGTCCCACGTCGGTTCCAAGACGTCCGAGGAAGTCATCCTCGAATCGAAAAAACCGGTCTGCTATTCCCACTGCCTGCCGTCGGGTCTTAAAGAGCACCCGCGCAACAAGTCCGATGAAGAGCTGAAGTTCATTGCCGACCACGGCGGTTTTGTCGGCGTGACCATGTTCGCGCCGTTCCTCGCCAAGGGCATCGACTCGACCATCGACGATTACGCCGAAGCCATCGAATACGTGATGAACATCGTCGGCGAAGACGCCATCGGCATCGGCACCGATTTCACCCAGGGCCATGGCCAGGACTTCTTCGAATACCTGACCCACGACAAGGGCTATGCCCGCCGTCTGACCAGCTTCGGCAAGATCATCAACCCGCTGGGCATCCGCACCGTCGGCGAGTTCCCGAACCTGACCGAAACCCTGCTCAAGCGCGGCCATTCCGAGCGTGTGGTGCGCAAGATCATGGGCGAAAACTGGGTCAACGTCCTGAAAGACGTCTGGGGCGAATAAGCCACCGCACTGCTGAATCCTTTCCCCCGGCCGTCCGCGCCGGGGGCAACAAACCGAATTTTCTGGAGTTAAGTTTCCATGGCCAAGATCGCCCCGCAATTGCCAATCGAAGTCGACAGCGAAACCGGTGTCTGGACCTCCGACGCCCTGCCAATGCTCTACGTGCCGCGCCACTTTTTCGTCAACAACCACATGGGCATCGAGGAAGTGCTGGGCGCCGACGCCTACGCCGAAATCCTCTACAAGGCCGGCTACAAATCCGCCTGGCACTGGTGTGAAAAAGAAGCCGAATGCCACGGCCTGGAAGGCGTCGCGGTGTTCGAGCACTACATGAAACGCCTGTCGCAACGCGGCTGGGGCCTGTTCAAGATCCAGGACATCGACCTCGACAAAGGCACCGCCAGCGTCAAGCTCGAACACTCGGCGTTCGTCTACGTCTACGGCAAGGTCGGGCGCAAGGTCGACTACATGTTCACCGGTTGGTTTGCCGGGGCCATGGATCAGATTCTTGAGGCGCGCGGCAGCAAGATTCGCACGGTTGCCGAGCAAGTCTACGGTGGCTCCGAAGAAGGCCACGACGACGGCCTGTTCACCGTCAAGCCGTTGTAAGTCGAGGAACCCGCCATGGCTTTCGAAGCAATGTTCCAGCCGATCCAGATCGGCAAACTGACCATCCGCAACCGCGTGCTCAGTACCGCGCACGCCGAGGTCTACGCGACCGACGGCGGCATGACCACCGATCGCTACGTCAAATACTACGAAGAGAAAGCCAAGGGCGGCATCGGCCTGGCGATTTGCGGCGGCTCCTCCAGTGTGGCCATCGACAGCCCGCAAGGCTGGTGGAAGTCGGTCAACCTGGCGGACGACCGGATCATCCCGCACTTCCAGAATCTGGCCGACGCCATGCACAAGCATGGCGCCAAGATCATGATTCAGATTACCCACATGGGCCGTCGCTCGCGCTGGGACGGCGAACATTGGCCGACCCTGCTGTCGCCGTCAGGCATCCGTGAGCCAGTACACCGCGCGACCTGCAAAACCATCGAGCCGGAAGAAATCTGGCGGGTGATCGGCAACTACGCCACCGCTGCCGCGCGCGCCAAGGCCGGTGGTCTGGACGGCGTTGAACTGTCCGCCGTGCACCAGCACATGATCGACCAGTTCTGGAGCCCGCGCGTCAACAAGCGTACCGATGAATGGGGTGGCAGCTTCGAGAACCGCATGCGTTTCGGCCTTGAAGTGCTCAAGGCTGTGCGCAAGGAAGTCGGCGACGATTTCTGCGTCGGCATTCGTCTGTGCGGGGACGAGTTCCACCCGGACGGCTTGTCCCACGAAGACATGAAGCAGATCGCCAAGTATTACGACGACACCGGGATGATCGACTTCATCGGCGTGGTCGGTTCGGGTTGCGACACCCACAACACCCTGGCCAACGTAATCCCCAACATGAGTTATCCACCGGAGCCGTTCCTGCACCTGGCTGCCGGTATCAAGGAAGTGGTCAAGGCCCCGGTGCTGCACGCGCAGAACATCAAGGACCCAAACCAGGCCACGCGCATTCTCGAAGGCGGTTACGTCGACATGGTCGGCATGACCCGCGCGCATATCGCTGACCCGCACCTGATCGCCAAGATCAAGATGGGCCAGATCGACCAGATCAAACAGTGCGTCGGCGCCAACTACTGCATCGACCGCCAGTATCAAGGGCTGGATGTGCTGTGCATCCAGAACGCCGCGACCTCCCGTGAATACATGGGCGTGCCGCACATCATCGAGAAGTCCACGGGCGTCAAACGCAAAGTGGTGGTGGTCGGCGCCGGTCCGGCCGGGATGGAGGCCGCGCGTGTTGCGGCCGAACGAGGCCACGACGTGACCCTGTTCGAGAAAAAAGAATTCATCGGCGGGCAGATCACCACGGCGTCGAAAGCACCACAGCGTGACCAGATTGCGGGTATCACCCGTTGGTTCCAGCTGGAACTGGCGCGGCTGAAAGTCGACCTGCGCCTGGGCACGGCTGCCGACGCGGCGACCATCCTCGATCTGCGTCCGGACGTGGTGGTGCTGGCGGTGGGCGGGCATCCGTTCCTTGAGCAGAACGAACACTGGGGCGCCGCCGAAGGGCTGGTGGTCAGCAGCTGGGATGTGCTCGACGGCAAGGTCGCGCCGGGCAAGAACGTGCTGGTCTACGACACCATTTGCGAGTTCACCGGGATGTCGGTTGCCGACTTCCTCGCCGACAAGGGCAGCCAGGTCGAGATCGTCACCGACGACATCAAACCGGGCGTGGCCATCGGCGGTACGTCGTTCCCGACCTACTACCGCAGCATGTACCCGAAAGAAGTGATCATGACTGGCGACATGATGCTGGAGAAGGTCTACCGCGAAGGCGACAAACTCATCGCCGTGCTGGAGAACGAATACACCGGCGCCAAAGAGGAGCGGGTGGTCGATCAAGTGGTGGTGGAAAACGGCGTGCGCCCGGACGAAGAGCTGTATTACGGGCTCAAGGACGGTTCGCGCAACAAGGGCCAGATCGATATTGATGCCTTGTTCGCGATCAAGCCGCAGCCTTCGCTGAGCACCACCGGAGACGGCTACTTGCTGTTCCGCATCGGCGATTGCGTGGCGCAGCGAAATACCCACGCTGCGATCTACGACGCCCTGCGGTTGTGCAAAGACTTCTGAGGGCTTGCACATGACCCCTGTGGGAGCGGGCTTGCTCGCGAATGCATTCTGTCAGTTCTAAATGAGCTGACTGATCCAGCGCTTTCGCGAGCAGGCCCGCTCCCACAGTAATGCAGACCGTGTTTCTCCAGGCTGTACTGGTGGGAGCTTCACCTATGTTGAACACCCTTCTTCCAATCCTGTTGTTCGCCGCCCTGGGCCTTGGTGTCCTCGGCGCGTTGCGGCGGGTAGCGATGTGGCGCCGGGGCCGGGCCTCGAAGGTCGATCTGATCGGCGGCCTGTTCGCCATGCCCAAGCGCTACATGGTCGACTTGCACCATGTGGTGGCGCGGGACAAATACATCGCCAACACCCACGTGGCCACGGCCGGCGGCGCGGTGGCGTCGATTGTGCTGGCGATTCTGGTGCACGGTTTCGGCCTGCATAACCGCATCCTCGGTTACGCCTTGCTGCTGATGACAACCGTGATGTTCGTCGGTGCGATCTTTGTTTACCTGCGTCGGCGCAACCCGCCGGCACGGTTGTCGAAAGGCCCGTGGATGCGCTTGCCGAAAAGCCTGCTGGCGTTCTCGGCGTCGTACTTTCTGGTGACCTTGCCGGTGGCCGGAATCCTTCCGGAAAACTTCGGCGGCTGGATACTGGCGGTGATTCTCGGCGTCGGTGTGCTGTGGGGTGTGTCGGAGTTGTTCTTCGGCATGACCTGGGGCGGGCCGATGAAGCACGCCTTTGCCGGTGCCCTGCACCTGGCCTGGCACCGTCGCGCCGAACGTTTTGGTGGCGGTCGTTCCTCCGGTTTGAAACCGCTGGATCTCAACGATCCCTCCGCGCCGCTAGGCGTGGAAAAACCCAAGGATTTCACCTGGAACCAGTTGCTCGGTTTCGACGCTTGCGTGCAGTGCGGCAAGTGCGAAGCGGCGTGCCCGGCCTTCGCTGCCGGCCAGCCGCTGAACCCGAAGAAACTGATTCAGGACATGGTCGTCGGCCTCGCTGGCGGCACCGATGCCAGCTTCGCCGGTAGTCCCTATCCGGGCAAGCCTGTGGGCGAACACAGCGGCAATCCGCATCAACCGATCGTCAACGGTCTGGTCGATGCCGAAACCCTGTGGTCGTGCACCACGTGCCGCGCTTGCGTCGAGGAGTGCCCGATGATGATCGAGCATGTCGACGCCATCGTCGACATGCGCCGTCACCTCACGCTGGAAAAAGGCTCGACGCCGAACAAGGGCGCCGAAGTCCTGGAAAATCTTATCGCCACCGACAACCCCGGCGGTTTCGCCCCGGGCGGGCGGATGAACTGGGCGGCGGATTTGAACCTCAATCTGCTCAGCGAAAAGAAATCCACCGACGTGCTGTTCTGGGTCGGCGACGGCGCTTTCGACATGCGCAACCAACGCACCCTGCGTGCGTTCGTCAAAGTGCTGAAAGCAGCGAAAATCGACTTCGCTGTGTTGGGCCTGGAAGAGCGCGACAGCGGAGACGTTGCTCGTCGTCTGGGTGATGAAGCCACCTTCCAGTTGCTCGCCAAACGCAACATCCAGACCTTGGCCAAATACAGTTTCAACCGCATCGTCACCTGCGATCCACACAGTTTCCATGTGCTGAAAAACGAATACGGCGCGTTCGATGGCAACTACCTGGTGCAGCACCACAGCACTTACATGGCGGAAATCATCCAGGCCGGCGCGCTCAACCTCGGTCAGCACAAAGGCAACAGCGTGACCTATCACGATCCGTGCTACCTCGGCCGCTACAACGGTGAGTACGAGGCGCCGCGTGAAGTGCTGCGTGCGCTGGGTATCGAAGTCAAAGAGATGCAACGTTCGGGCTTTCGTTCGCGCTGCTGCGGCGGCGGTGGCGGGGCGCCGATCACCGACATTCCGGGTAAACAGCGAATTCCTGATATGCGCATGGAAGACATCCGCGAAACCGGTGCCGAACTGGTGGCCGTGGGTTGTCCACAATGCACGGCGATGCTCGAAGGCGTGGTTGAACCACGTCCGCTGATCAAGGACATCGCCGAACTGGTGGCCGACGCGCTGCTAGAAGACGCCGCACCAGGCAAGCCGACTATGCCGGCCAAACGTGAACCTGCGGAGGCCCACTGATGAGCGACATTATCCGCCGTGACCCGCGCGCCGAATGGATTGCCCGCAACCGTCTGCATCCGCTGCACGCGGCCATGCAACCGGCGCAACACAGCTGGATGGGGCCCAACGGCGTCATCCGCAAGAACCTGCACGGCATCGGTTTCATTGGCCCCAACGGCCTCAAACGCATTGACCGCAGCGGCGCGCAGCAGGGTGGGGCGGTCAAACGCTCGGCCACGGTTGAAGTGCAACTGCCGTTGCATCAGGTGCCGGCCCCGGCGTTCTACATCAACGTGGTGCCGGACATGGTCGGCGGCCGCTTGAGCAGCCACGACCGCGACTTGCTCGGCCTCGCGCATCAACTGGCCGGCAAGGACGGCGCGGTGTTGGCCGTGGTCTTCGGCGAGCACAAGGAAAACGCCTTCGCCACCGCAGGCGTCGATCGCTTGCTGGTGCTGGAGGGCGAAGCATTCAGCGGTTATGCACCGGAGCAACGCGTGCAAGGTTTGCGCGCTGTGGATAACCAGTTCAGTCCACGTCACTGGCTGCTGCCGGACAGCCGCAGCGGTGGCGGTGAACTGGGTCGGCGCTTTGCTGCGGCATTGGGCGAGCGCCCGGCGACCCGCGTGTGGCAGGTCAAGGATCAGGAGTGCATCGGCCGCGCTGGCGCGGGCCTGCAGGATTTGGCCCGTCCGGTTGCGCGGTTGATTCTGGCCTCGGCCGAATGTGCGGAACCTGTCAGTGAAACCCGTCACGAAGCGCTGCCCGTGGAGTTATCCACAAGTGTCGCGCGCAGCTTGTCGCGGATCGAAGATCTCGGTGCAGTGGCCGTCGATCCGGCAGCGATTCCGATGGCCGAGGCCGAGTTCATCTTCTCCGGCGGCAACGGCGTCAAGGACTGGGCGCTGTTCCACCAGACTGCCGCCGCATTGGGCGCCACCGAAGGCGCCTCGCGGGTGGCGGTGGACGATGGCTTCATGGCGCGTGATCGGCAGGTCGGCGCGTCCGGCACCTGGGTCACCGCGCGGGTGTATGTCGCGGTGGGTATTTCCGGGGCGATCCAGCATCTGCAAGGCATTGGAGCGTGCGACAAGGTGGTGGCGATCAACCTCGATCCGGGTTGCGACATGATCAAACGCGCCGACCTGTCGGTGATCGGCGAGAGCGCGGAGATTCTTCAAGCCTTGATCGCGGCGGTTGAGGCTTACCGCAACGACGCCAAGCGCGATGCGGCTTAAGGAACGGCTATGAACACAAAAATCATCACTTTGGTTTCAATCGGCGCCCACCCGACCTCCGGCCGGCCACGTCGCGCCGAACAGGACGCACGCGCCGTGGAGCTGGGCCTGCAACTGGCTGGGGATAACCTGCAAGTGCTGCACGCCGGGGATGTTGCCGAGCCCGCATTGCGCGCCTATCTGGGCATGGGGCTGGAGCAGATGCATGTGCTGGAGCAACCGGCGGGCGCAGATGCATTGCCGGCGCTGACCGCGTATCTACGTGATGCCGGTGCGCAGGTGGTGCTGACCGGTAGCCAGGCGGAAACCGGTGAAGGCTCGGGGATGTTGCCGTTTCTGCTGGCCGAAGGGTTGGGCTGGCCGCTGGTGGTCGGGTTGGCCCAGGTCGAGTCGATCAATGACGGTTCGGCGCTGGTGCTGCAAGCGTTGCCGCGCGGGCAGCGGCGGCGGTTGAGGGTGAAGTTGCCGTTTCTGGCGACTGTGGATAACGCAGCTCCCAAGCCTCGGCAGAGTGCTTATGGGCCGGCACGTCGCGGCGTGCTGAATGCCGAAGATGTGCAAGTGCTGGACGATGAATTGCTCGCAGTAGCGACATTGCAACCGGCCAAGCCTCGGCCGAAACGCTTGAAAGTGATCAAGGCCAAAAGTGGTGCTGACCGGATGAAGGCAGCTACGGCCAAGGCCAGTGGCGGTGGCGGGCAAGTGCTCAAGGGCGTTTCCGCACAGGCCGGCGCTGAAGCGATTCTCAAACTGCTGATCGAAGAAGGCGTCGTCCGTTAGCCATCATCTTCCAGGCCTGAGCAATCCCAGTGGGAGCGAGCCTGCTCGCGAAGGCGGACTGTCAATTGATACATGTGTCGACTGATCTAACGCCTTCGCGAGCAGGCTCGCTCCCACATTGGAATTCATTCACAGCCAATTTACACACAATCCCTGTTGGTCAGTCTGTGGATAACGTGTTCGCGCTTCACTGCAAGTCACGTCAACCGTGGCTTGCAGGCCTCAGATCAAAAAACAACCAGCCTAAGTCGCGGTTTTTCCTGGCTTTTCTCCTTGGGTAACTACACAAGTTGCCCCCAATCTCTGTTGGCGCTTCTGTGGATAAGATGTTCGCTATACGCTGCGAGCCTTATAAAACATGGCTTGTATGGGTTTGATTAAAAAACGATCAAATACCCTTCGCAGGCCTGCGAACCTCTCTCCAGCCCACGTTTTTTCAGACCCTGCAGCGCTTTTCCACAGAACCGCAAAACTTACCCCCGTTCTCTGTTGGCGCTTCTGTGGATAAGGTGTTCGCCATCCTCTGCAAGCCACGCAGAGCGGGCGATACAGACTGTTGATCAAATAGTGATCGATCGTTTGTGCAAACCCTGCTTCTGGATAAGTCACGCTTTTTCTTCACAAATCAGCGAGTTGCTTTCTCGCTCATCCACAGTTACCCCCATTTGCTGTGGGTGGCTATGTGGATAACTTGTTCGTCGAACCCTGCAAGCCCCGCCGGCCATAGTCCAAATGGCAATTGATCACATTTCATACAGTTCTAAGCGACTGCCTTGACTTCGATTCCGGCGCTGTCTTCACTGCAATGGCACAAGGACAGCCGTCACTTATCCACATCAGGTTCTGGGAGAACGCATGATGGATAGCCGCCCACATCGCCCAACCCCCTCGCCACGCAAGCGCACGTTACGTCGTGCGGTCAATCAACACGCGCGTCTATAGCGCATAAGTCATGCCTCAACCGCTGTGCTGTCGCCGGGTCCGCCCCGGAGGCCAGGTGCCCGTTCGCCCACCGATTGCAGGCAACCGCAGAGTTGCCCCCATCTGCCTGATTAGAGGAACCACCTCATGACACGGATCGCAACGCCCATCAGCGAGATCAAGGAACACTACGACGTCATCGTCATTGGTTCAGGCTACGGCGGCGGTATTGCTGCCTCGCGCCTGTCCCGTGCCGGCAAACGTGTGTGCCTGCTCGAACGCGGTCGGGAAATCCAGCCCGGCGAATACCCCAACACCATGATTGCCGCCACCGAAGAATTGCAGGTGCATGACCCCGACGGTCATATCGGCTCGCGCACCGGGTTGTTCGACCTGCATGTCAACGCTCAGCAAAACGTCGTGGTCGGTTGCGGCCTCGGCGGTACTTCGCTGATCAACGCCAACGTGGCCCTGGAGCCGGAGCCCGGCGTGTTCGATGATCCGCGCTGGCCGCAGGCAGTGCGTGAACACCGCGACACCTTGCTCAAGGATGGTTATGCCCGTGCCCGGGAAATGCTCAAGCCCAATCCTTATCCGGACACTTCACCCAATCTGCCCAAGCTCGACGCCAACAAAAAGTCCGCGGAGTACCTCAAGCAAGGCGCGCACTTCTACAAGCCGCCGATCAACGTCACCTTCGACAAACTGCCCAATAACCTCAACCACGTCGGCGTCGAACAACTGCCATGCAACCACTGTGGCGACTGCGTGTCGGGCTGTAACAACAAGGCCAAGAACACCACGCTGATGAACTATCTGCCGGACGCCTGGAACCACGGCGCGGAGATTTTCTGTCAGGCCCAAGTGCGGCATCTGGAGCGTGACGGTGACGGCTGGATTGTGCACTTCCAGTATCTGGACAGCGGTCGCGAGAAGTTTTCCGCGCCGACGCTGTTTGTGAAGGCCGACATCGTCGTGGTGTCCGCCGGCACGCTGGGCTCCACGGAAGTTCTGCTGCGCTCGCGCGACAAAGGGCTGGTGATGTCCGGCCAGCTCGGCGAAAACATGAGCGGCAACGGTGACATTCTCGGTTTCGGTCACAACTGCGAGCAGACCATCAACGGCATCGGTTTCGGCGCGCACCCGGCCAAGGAACTGCACCCGGTCGGCCCCTGCATCACCTCGGTCATCGACATGCGCACCGAAGGCGATTGGCGCAGTCGCATGGTCATCGAAGAAGGCTCGATCCCCGGCGCCCTTGGCCGGCCGATGGTGCCAAGCATGGCCGGCTTCGCCGAGATGCTCGGTGTGGCCACCGACGACAGCTTCAGCGGCAAGGTGAAATACAAGGAACGCGAGGCCGAAAGTTTTCTGCGCGGCCCGTATTACGGCGCGCTGCACAACATGCAGACCTACCTGATCATGAGTCACGACAGCGGCCAGGGGCGGATGGTCCTGGATAACAAGGATCAGTTGCGCATCGACTGGCCGGGCGTCGGCGAGCAAGAGAACTTCAAGCTCGGCAATGACCGCCTGCACCAGAGCACCAAGGCGCTCGGTGGCGTCTGGGTGGAAAATCCGATCTGGACCAAACTGCTCAAGCACAGCATCGTCTCGGTGCATCCATTGGGCGGTTGCGTAATGGGCGAGGACGCCGGGCAAGGCGTGGTCAATCACAAGGGCCAGGTGTTCAGCGGCGCTGCCGGCACCGATGTCTACGCCAATCTGTACGTGACCGACGGCGCGGTGATTCCGACGTCGCTGGCGGTCAATCCGCTGCTGACCATTTCCGCCGTGAGCGAGCGCAACATGGGCCTGCTCGCCGCCGACCGGGGCTGGCAGATCGACTTCACCCTGACCATCACCGCCAACGACCTCAACCGCATGATCAAGGAACCCGAGCACGCGGCGACCATCGTTGGCACTGTCATCGCCCCAGCGCTGTCACCGCAGTCGCTGACTGCGAGCAACGGCGTGTTCAACCTGTTCGAACAATTCGAGCAACAGGTCGATACGCGCCACATGAAGTACGACATGAAACTGACCGCCGAGGACGGCAGCGACTATTTCTTCAGCGCCTTCAAAACCGTGCCGGAAGACAACGGCGTGCTGAACATCTGGCACGACACCAGCACCCTCTACGTGACGCTGTATCGCGGGCCGGACAAGTCTGGCGAGGTGATCGGCTCCGGGGTGATGCACATCCATCCGACCGACTTCGCCAAACAGATGACCACCATGAAAGTGCTCAACGCGCGTAACGAGCGTGAGCGCATTGAAGGGCTGGCACGCTTTGGCAAGTTCTTCGCCGGGATTCTCTGGGAGAGTTATGGCGGGGTGTTTGCCGGGGATATCTACTTCAATCCCGACGCGCCGCCACGGTTGAAACGGCCACTGGACGCGCCAACCCCGGCGGTGCATTTCTTCCCCACCGAGGATGGCGTCGAACTGCGCCTGACGCGTTATCAGGCGGGGACCAAAGGCCCGGTGATGCTGGTGCATGGTTTGGGCGTGGGCTCGAACATTTTCTCCACCGACACCATCCAGACCAACCTGCTCGAATACCTGTGCAAGCACGACTACGACGTCTGGCTGCTGGACTTCCGGGTGAGCATTCTGCTGCCGGCGAGCAAGAAGGAGTGGAACGGCGACCAGATCGCCCAGTACGACTTCAAGGCAGCCATCGCGCAGATTCAGCAGCAAACCGGCGCCAAAGACGTGCAGTGCGTCGTGCATTGCTACGGCGCGACCACCTTCTTCATGTCGCTGCTGGCCGGGTTGCAGGGGGTGCGCTCGGTGGTCTGCTCGCAGATTGCCGCCGATACCGTGGTCGCCACCGCAACGGGGTTGAAGGCCGGGCTGCACCTGCCGGGCATGCTCGACGCCATCGGCATCAAGTCGATGACGGCCTACGCCGACAGCAAGGAAAACTGGTTCAACAAACTCTACGACAAAGCCCTCAACGGCTACGCGCGGATCGAAGCCCAGGGCTATTGCACCAACCCGGTGTGCCACCGCATCACCTTCATGTACGCCTCGCTGTATCGTCACGACACCCTCAATGAAACCCTGCACGACAACCTGCACGAGTTGTTCGGCGAGTCGAATATCGAGACCTTCGAGCATCTGGCGCTGATCGTGCGCAAAGGGCATCTGGTGGATTTCAAAGGCAACGATGTGTACATGCCACACTTTGACCGGCTGACCATGCCGATCTGCTTTATCAGCGGCGCCGACAACCAGTGTTATCTGCCGGAAAGCACCCTCAAGACCTACCAGCGTTTGTGCGATATGCACGGGCCACAGCGTTACAGCCGGCAGGTGGTGCCGGGTTACGGCCACATCGACTGCATGTTCGGCAAGAACGCGGTGGTCGATGTCTATCCGATCATCCTTGAACACCTGGAGAAAACCGCCCTCGGTTGACTTGAGACCGAGTCGCCCCGTTCGCGAGCAAGCCCGCTCCCACAGGGTTTTGTGTCAGGCACAAAATCAGGGGGAATCCCCAATCCATTGTGGGAGCGGGCTTGCTCGCGAAAGCGGTAGGTCAGGCACTACATCTCTTGGGTCTGCACAAGGAAATGGATGACATGGACACCTACATCCGCTGGTTTCAACGCTTCATCTGGCTAGGCATTGCAATGAACATGGTGTTCGCGATCCCCGCGCTGTTTGCGCCGGGTTTGCTGACATCGGTGGTCGGCTTGCCGCCGCAACTCTCCGATCCATGGCTGGAAAACGCCGGGATGCTGCTGGTCGGCATCAGCGTGTTCTACATGCCGTCAGGCTTCAACGCGCCGCGCTACGTGGTGCATTCCTGGCTGTGCGTACTGACGCGGTTGATCGCCGTGGTGTTCTGGATCTACCTGATCAACACCAGCAATCAAGGCTCGGTGTTCGTCCCGATGTTGCTGGGCGATCTGAGCTTTTTCCTGATTCTCGGCATTCTGCTGTACCTCGGTACCACGCCGCAGAACCGGCCATGGGCCTTGCTCTGTGATGGTTGGCGCGAGTGGCGCGCCGCGTGGGCGCGGCAATGGCAGAGTCACACCTTCAAGGTCGGCGCCTTGATCGTGGTCGCGGTGCTCGGTTTTATCGGTTACCAAACCTGGTATCAGATGCTCCGCGTCGTGCCTGAACAGCAGTACGCTTCCGACGAAGACCACTACAAATACGCTGCCATCGGCCTCGGGATCGAAGCGCGAATCCCCTATTACCTGTTCGCCGTATTGCCACAGATGTGCCCGGAAAAACTGCCAAAACCCGGCGGCTGGGAAGTCTTCGGTTTCCTCTTTGAGAACGGCAAGGACCTGCCGATCGGCATGGCCAAGCGGCAGATAGGTTACCCGACGGTGGAGCCGAACTGCGCGCTGTGCCACACCGGCTCCTACCGGGCCAACGCCAGCGACGTCGCGGTCAACGTGCCGAGTGCGCCGGCCAACACCCTGCAACTGCAAGCCTTCCAGTGGTTCGCCTACGATTGCGCCAGCGATCCGAAATTCACCACCGACGCGGTGATGGCGGCGATCAACGGCAAGTTTCAGTTGGGGTTTTTCGAGAAGCTCTACAACCGCTACCTGATCATGCCGATGGCCAAGAGCGCACTGCTCAAGCAGAAACAGGCCTACGCCTGGCAAAAGCTGCGACCGCAACAGGGACCTGGGCGCACGGACACCTTCAACCCGACGAAAATGGTGGTGTTCGGCTTCCCGGATGACTCGACCATCGGCACCGTCGATCTGCCGCAAGTCTGGAACCAGAAACCGCGCGAATCGATGTACCTGCACTGGGACGGCAATAACAACAAGATTCACGAGCGCAACTACGCCGCCGCGATGGCTGTCGGTGCGACGCCCGAATCGGTGCTGCCGCCAAGCTTCAACCGGGTGACCAACTGGCTGCTCGGGCACAAGCCACCGGCCTGGCCGTGGACGCTGGATCAGGCCAAGGTCGCGCAGGGCAAACCGATCTGGGACAACAACTGCGCCGGTTGTCATGACTTCGGTCGTGCCGATACCGGGCAGGTCACCACCAACATCGACCAGCTCGGCACCGATCCGCATCGGCTGGACTCGTTCACCACCGGTCTGGTGACTGCGTTTCACACTTTCAAGAAGCCGCCCTTCGACTTCGGCGCCTACCGCAAGACCCAGAGCTACAGCAACACGCCAACCGACGGCATCTGGCTGCGCGCACCGTACCTGCACAACGGCTCGGTGCCGACGCTATGGGACTTGCTGCAACCGCCGGAAAAACGTCCGCAGGTGTTCGTCACCGGCTCCGACGTCTACGACCCGGTCAATGTCGGGTTTGTCACCCGCGGCGCGCAAGCCAAAGCCTCGGCCGACTTCAAATACGACACCCGGCTGGAGGGCAACCACAACACCGGTCACTTGTATGGCACGCAGCTGTCGGACGCCGACAAGCGTGCGCTGATCGAATTCATGAAAACCCTGTGAGCCCTTACGGATAGAGGATTACGCCATGTCAGCGGTCGGTCATCTGAAACACGAATACGACAAGGTCAAAGTGCGCATTCACGGCTTGTTCACGCGCATGGAAATGGCCTGGATGAAGCTCATCAGCGAACTTGAACCGAAGGAGTTCGAGGCCATTCTCAAGTTGCTCCAACGTGGTCACGATCAGGCGCAGTACGTGCTGAAAAACGGCGAGTTGCCGGACGACGAGCCGAGCGTCCCCTGGGAGCTGTCCCACGGTTTGTCGATCCTGCGCATCGGCAATGCCACGCCGTTGCCGCAGTCGAGCGATCAACTGCAAACCCGGGTGCTGAAGGACGGCAGTCTGCTCGGCTGTCGCAAATGGGAACTGCTGGATCTGCTGTGGAGCGAGGCGCTGCTCAAGTGGATCGAAAACCTGCGCCATCACGCGACCTTCGGCACCGACCCGGCGGTGGTACAGATGGAGCGCGACGTGACCCTGGCGATTGCCGGCGACTGGGGCACCGGCCCTTTCGACAGTCATGCGCCGGCGGTTTCAGTCGCCAACCAGATGCAACTGGCCCAGGCTGATTTCACCATCCATCTGGGCGACGTCTACTACGCCGGCAGCCATTCCCAGGAAGACGTCGACATGGCCGGTTGGCCGATGGGCAGCCACGGCTCGTTCACCCTCAACTCCAATCACGAGATGTACAGCGGCGCCCACGGTTATTTCAAGGAACTGGCCAAGCGCTTTCCGGGGCAGCAGGGCACCAGTTACTTCGCCTTGATCAACGACGACTGGCTGGTGGTCGGGCTGGACTCGGCGTACGCCTCGGACGCGATGAACCTGTACATGGACGGCACCCTCAACGAGCCGCAGATCGTGTGGATGAAAGGCCTGCCGAAACGCAAAAAGATCATGGTGCTCAGCCATCACCAGGGCTTCGATATTTCCGGGCACAACAAGACCGCGCTGTATCAACCGGTGTGCGATGCGCTGGGGCGCGAGCCGGATTACTGGTATTGGGGGCATCTGCACAACGGCATCGTCTACGCGCAACAGGGTGGCCTGCATGCGCGTTGCGCCGGGCACGGGGCGATTCCCTACGGCAACGCCAGTGAGCTGGACGGGCATTCGCGGGTGCTCTGGTCGGAGACGCAGAGTGCGAAGGACCCGGCGTATCCGGATCGGGTGTTGAACGGGTACGCGAAAATCAGGTTGGTGGGGGAAGAGATTTTTGAGGAGTTTATTGGTGAGGATGGGTCGGTGAGGTGGTCATCGAAGTGATGGGGTGACGGTGACGGCCCCTTCGCGAGCAAGCCCGCTCCCACAGTTGGAACGCATTCCAAAATGTGGGAGCGGGCTTGCTCGCGAAGCTGTTGCTGTTAGCCCTGAACCGGCACGCCTTTGAGGTAAGGCGCAGGCTCGGCGCCGAGGTTGTTCAGCATCCGCTCGCTGTACCAATCCACAAAGTTGACCACACCAAACTCATAAGTCTTCGAGTACGGCCCAGGCTGGTACGCCGTGGAGTTGATCCCGCGCTGGTTCTCTTCGGCCAGACGACGATCCTGATCGTTGGTCGCGTCCCACACCTGGCGCATGCGGTCGACGTCGTAATCCACGCCTTCCACCGCATCCTTGTGCACCAGCCACTTGGTGGTGACCATGGTTTCCTGGGCGCTGATCGGCCACACGGTGAAGACGATGATGTGGTCGCCCATGCAGTGGTTCCACGAGTGCGGCAGGTGCAGGATGCGCATCGAACCGAGGTCCGGGTTCTTGATCCGGCCCATCAGTTTGGCGCAGCCCTGTTTGCCGTCGAGGGTCATCGACACGGTGCCCTTGAGCAGCGGCATACGCACGATGCGGTTACGCAGGCCGAAACTGGCGTGGGCGTAAGGGATCTTCTCGGCTTCCCAGGCAGCGGCGGAGGCGGCGACGTGATCCTTGAACGCCTGATCGGCGCGCGGGTCGGTGACGTCGTCCCATTCCAGCAAGGTTTTCAGCAGTTCCGGGTGCGACGCGTTGCAGTGGTAGCACTCGCGGTTGTTTTCCAGCACCAGTTTCCAGTTGGCCTTTTCCATCAAGGTGGTGGTAATCGCCACCTTGGTGTTCTCCATGTCGTACGGTTCCATGTAATGGTTCAGCGTCGACAGGAAGTCATCGATGGCCGGCGGGTTCTCGGCCAGGCTGATGAAGATGTAGCCGCCGGCAGTCTTCACGTTCACCGGTTTCAGGCCGTACTGCTTCATGTCGAAGTCGGCGCCCATCTCGGTGCCGGCGAACAGCAGGCGGCCATCCAGCTCATACGTCCACTGATGGTAATGGCAGACCAGTTTGGCGACCTTGCCCTTGTCGCTGGTGCACAGGCGCGAGCCACGGTGGCGGCAGACGTTGTGGAACGCATGGACGACGCCGTCGGCGCCACGAATGACGATGATCGGGTTCTTGCCGATCTGCAGGGTGATGTAGTTGCCCTTGGCCGGGATCTCGCAGGTCATGCCGGCGATCAACCACTCTTTCTGGAAGATCTCCTGCATGTCGATATCGAACAGCCGCTCGTCGCTGTAGAACGGTTGCGGCAGCGAGAAGGTGCGCTCACGTTCCTGCAGCATCTGTGCGGTGGCCTTGCGTGCGGGTTCCAGCGGATCGCCCAGGCTGATTTTTGCGGTGACGTCCATCGATGTGATCCTCATGGCCATCTGCGTGGCCGGCGAAAGTGGCTAATCAGGTGTGCTGTAAACGGTTGCTACGCAAGGTGTAAAGAATTCGTCTTGGTGTGAGGCGAGTGTGGGGCCGGCGCAGGCGGGAACCTTATCCATGGGCGACATGGTGCAATCTGTTCCCGACGCGCAACCCCCGGTGGTTGGGGGCTGGTCGCGATAAGTATGTCAATGTCGCGGATAGGTAAACGGGCCGTCTGCGCTATACGCAGAATCGCCACATGAAGGCCGACAGTCGGCCGTGGAGAACAGCATGTCCAACAGCTTCCTGAATCCGGTCACCACCCAGACCTGGGCCAATGGCCGACACATCGTCCGTTGCGTCAAAGTCATCCAGGAAACCTGGGACGTGCGCACCTTCTGCTTTATGGCTGATCAGCCGATCCTGTTCTTCTTCAAGCCCGGGCA
Source organism: Pseudomonas baetica (assembly GCF_002813455.1). Classification (NCBI taxonomy): domain Bacteria; kingdom Pseudomonadati; phylum Pseudomonadota; class Gammaproteobacteria; order Pseudomonadales; family Pseudomonadaceae; genus Pseudomonas; species Pseudomonas baetica. The sequence goes on from NZ_PHHE01000001.1 coordinate 4,051,996, forward strand.
GTTCGTGACCCTGGAGCTGGAAATCGACGGCCAGCCGATCATGCGCTCGTACACGATCTCCAGCTCGCCGTCGGTGCCGTACAGCTTTTCGGTGACCATCAAACGCGTGCCGGGCGGCAAGGTGTCGAACTGGTTGCACGACACCCTGCATGAAGGTCAGGAACTGGCGGTGCACGGGCCGGTCGGGCTGTTCAACGCTATCGACTTCCCGAGCCCGAAAGTCCTCTACCTGAGCGGCGGCGTGGGGATCACCCCGTGCATGTCGATGGCGCGCTGGTTCTACGACACCAACGCCAACGTCGACATGACGTTTATCCACAGCGCGCGCTCGCCGAAAGACATCATTTACCACCGCGAGCTGGAACACATGGCGTCGCGGATCGACAACTTCAGCCTGCACCTGATCTGCGAGAAGCACGGCTTGGGTGAGCCGTGGGCCGGGTATCGTGGCTACCTCAATCACAAGATGCTCGAACTGATGGTTCCCGACTTCCTTGAGCGCGAAGTGTTCTGCTGCGGCCCGACGCCGTACATGAATGCGGTCAAGCGCCTGCTGGAAGTGGCCGGCTACGACATGTCGCGTTACCACGAGGAATCCTTCGGCGCCACACCGCCCGAGGCTCGCGCCGATGCGGTGGAGCAAGCCGAACAGGCGGCCGACGCACCGGAAATCGATGCCGCGGATCTGCATCAGGTCGAATTCACCGCGTCCGGCAAGAGCATTCGTGTGGCACCGGGTGAGACCGTGCATGCGGCGGCGGCCAAGCTCGGCCTGATGATCCCGAAAGCCTGCGGCATGGGGATTTGCGGGACGTGCAAGGTGCTCAAGCTGGGGGGAGAAGTGGAGATGGATCACAACGGCGGGATTACCGAGGACGACGAGGCGGAAGGTTTTATCTTGTCGTGCTGCAGCGTGCCCAAAGGCGACGTGCGCATCGAATTCTAATGGACGACGACATTCCAATGTGGGAGCGGGCTTGCTCGCGAAAGCGCTGTATCATTCAACGGTGATGTTGGCTGATTCGACGCCTTCGCGAGCAAGCCCGCTCCCACAGGGGTTATGCGTTTCAATCAATGAACAGGTCGGGCATCAGGGTTGCGTCGCTGTCCGGCTCGAAGCGATAGTGATTGAATTCGCTCACACCGCTCTCGCGCAAAATCTCCTCATCAATCAGCAAGCGCCCGCTGATCTGCCGCCCGCTGCTGCTCAGAATCACATGCGCCGCATCCGCCATGATCGCGGGCGTGCGCGCATGCTTGAATGACTCGCGATTGCCCAACTGAAACTCGATCGCTGCCGTGGCAATCATCGTCTGCGGCCACAGTGAGTTGACGCTGATGCCGTAATTGGCAAATTCCTCACTCATGCCCAAAGTCAGCATGCTCATGCCGTACTTGGTCACGGTGTACGGGCTGTATTGGGCGAACCACTTGGTCGCCAGATTCAGTGGCGGCGACAGGTTGAGGATGTGTCCACCGGATCTTTTCAGATAGGGCAGGGCGGCCTGGCTGCACAGCAGCACCGCGCGGGTGTTGATCTGGTGCATCAGGTCGAAACGCTTGAGTTCGATGTGTTGCACGCCGGTCAATTTGATCGCCCCGGCGTTGTTCACCAGCGCATCGATGCTGCCGAAATGTTCGTTGGCCTTCGCTAACGCCTGGCGCACCGCGTCGTCGTCACGCACATCCAGTTGCAACGCCAAGGCTTTGCCGCCCGCCGCTTCGACTTCCGTAGCGACGCTGTGGATGGTGCCGGGCAACTTGGCGTGCGGTTCGGCGCTCTTGGCCGCAATCACGATATTGGCCCCGTCCTTCGCGGCACGCAGCGCGATCTCACGGCCAATGCCACGGCTGGCGCCAGTGATGAACAGGGTTTTGCCTTGTAACGACATGCCGATGCTCCTGCTTGTTGTTATGTGAGCGGAGGGCTCGACAGACAATGTAGACCAAGGGCAACGCAATCTCTATAGGAGCTGCCGCAGGCTGCGATCTTTTGATCTTGATCTTAAAAAACAAATCAAAAGATCGCAGCCTGCGGCAGCTCCTACAGGGGAGGGTGTGGAGTCAGGTCAGGCGGACATGACTTCGCGGATATCGCGGGCCAGTTCGCGCACGCGTTCTTCTTCGGTATCCCACGAGCACATGAAGCGTGCGCCGCCCTTGCCGATGAAGGTGTAGAAGCGCCAGTTCTTCGCAGTCAGGGCTGCGATGGCCGGCTCGGAGAGTTGCAGGAACACGCCGTTGGCCTGTACCGGGAACATCAGCTCGACGCCGGGAATGTCGCTGACCAGCTCCGCCAGCAACTGCGCGCAGTGGTTGGCGTGGCGGGCGTATTTGAGCCAGGCGTCGTTTTCGAGAATGCCGACCCATGGCGCTGACAGGAAGCGCATTTTCGACGCCAGTTGCCCGGCCTGTTTGCAGCGGTAATCGAAGTCTTCGGCCAGTTTGTGGTTGAAGAACAGGATCGCTTCACCCACCGCCATGCCGTTTTTCGTGCCGCCGAAGCACAACACGTCGACACCGGCCTTCCAGGTCAGGTCGGCCGGCGAGCAGCCGAGGAAGGCGCAGGCGTTGGAGAAGCGCGCGCCGTCCATGTGCAGGTGCAGGCCCAGTTCCTTGCAGGTGGCGCTGATGGCGCGGACTTCTTCCGGGGTGTAGACGCTGCCGACTTCGGTGGCCTGGGTCAGGGTGACCACGCGCGGTTTCGGGTAGTGAATGTCCTGGCGCTTGAGCGCGACTTCGCGGATCGATTCCGGGGTGATCTTGCCGTTTTCGGTACGGGCGATCAGCAGTTTCGAGCCGTTGGAGAAGAATTCCGGGGCGCCGCATTCGTCGGTTTCGACGTGGGCGGTTTCCGAGCAGATCACGCTGTGGTAACTCTGGCACAGCGACGACAGCGCCAGCGAGTTGGCAGCGGTGCCGTTGAACGCGAAGAACACTTCGCAGTCGGTTTCGAACAGCTTGCGAAAATGATCAGCGGCGCGCGCTGTCCATTCATCGTCGCCGTAAGCGCGTTGGTGGCCGTGGTTGGCCTGTTCCATGGCGGCCCAGGCTTCAGGGCAGATACCGGAGTAGTTGTCGCTGGCGAATTGTTGGCTCTTGTCGGTCATGGCCGGCTTCCGTGGTCGAGGCGCTTGTGGCGACTCGTTGGTCAATGATGGTGCGCACTTTACCGAAGATCATCCGGGGAGCACACGGGATGTCGCTGGCAGAACTCTACAAGGACAGGGGCCGATTATGCACCTGAGAAAACGCGACGGCGCGCTGGATCTGCTCAAGTGGCTGGCGCTGCTGAGTATGGTGCTCGATCATCTGCGATATGTCGGGATCAGCGCCGATTGGCTGTATGTGCCGGGGCGGTTGGCGTTCCCGTGGTTCTGCCTGGCGATGGCGGCGAATCTTGCCCGGGATGGCGTGCGCAGAACTGAATGGCGCTATCTGGGGTGGTTGCTGTTGTTCAGCGCCGTCAGCGAAATTCCGTATCGCTTGTACATTCCTGATCCCGACACCTTGAACGTGATGCCCACGCTGGCGCTTGGGTTGCTGGTGGCACGGGGGTGGCAGGATCCAACGATCATGTCTCGATTGCTGGGTGTCGCCGTGCTGGTATTGGCCGCCGTATTCCCGGAGCGATTGATGTTCGGTTTCTTCGGTGTGCTGCTGCCGTTGGCGATGCTGCTGGCGTTTCGCCGTCCGTGGTATTTAAGCCTGTTGCCGGGGTTGATCTGCCTCGCTGCCAATCAATGGCCAGTGCTGTATGAATCGGCGAGGTTCGGCAGTAGCGTCGCTATTCTCGGCATTGCCACGTGTCTGTTTGCGCCAATGCTCGGAATGTTCCTGTTGCGACATATGCGACATCTCCAGCCACCGCCGATGCGGCGCTGGGCCTATGCGCTCTATCCCGCGCATTTTCTCCTGTTACTCGCCGTCCGCACGGCATACACCTGACCCCTGTGGGAGCGGGCTTGCTCGCGAAAGCGGTGTGTCAGGCGATACTGATGTCGACTGACACCGCCTCTTCGCGAGCAAGCCCGCTCCCACAGGGGATCTCTACGGATTCGAGGGATACGTTCTACCAGCCATTCCCCGCCATGTCGTAAACGCACCTTTGCGTGGCGTCCGTAGGCATTTGAGCTGTCTGCGCCGGTCATACCATCGCATCAAAGGGCACGCAGGTGCCTGACCGAGACGAATGGCGCACCGCCGCCGCTGGGAGAGACGCGATGTTCAGCAAGCAAGACCAGATCCAGGGTTACGACGATGCACTGCTGGCGGCGATGAATGCCGAGGAGCAACGTCAGGAAGATCACATCGAGCTGATCGCGTCGGAGAACTACACCAGCAAACGCGTCATGCAAGCGCAGGGCAGCGGCCTCACCAACAAATACGCCGAAGGTTATCCGGGCAAGCGCTACTACGGTGGCTGCGAGCATGTGGATAAAGTTGAAGCACTGGCCATCGAACGTGCCAAGCAACTGTTCGGCGCTGATTACGCCAACGTCCAGCCGCACTCCGGTTCCTCGGCCAACAGCGCCGTGTACCTGGCGCTGATTCAGCCGGGCGACACCATCCTCGGCATGAGCCTGGCCCACGGCGGTCACCTGACCCACGGCGCGAAAGTGTCATCCTCGGGCAAGCTCTACAACGCCGTGCAGTACGGCATCAACACCGACACCGGGCTGATCGATTACGACGAAGTCGAGCGTCTGGCCGTCGAGTGCAAACCGAAAATGATCGTCGCCGGTTTCTCCGCTTACTCCAAGACTCTGGATTTCCCACGCTTCCGCCAGATCGCTGACAAAGTCGGTGCGCTGCTGTTCGTCGACATGGCTCACGTCGCCGGCCTGGTCGCGGCCGGTCTGTACCCGAATCCGCTGCCGTACGCCGACGTGGTCACCACCACCACGCACAAAACCCTGCGCGGCCCGCGTGGTGGTTTGATCCTGGCCAAGTCCAACGAAGAAATTGAAAAGAAACTCAACTCTGCGGTGTTCCCCGGCGCTCAGGGCGGCCCGCTGATGCACGTCATCGCCGGTAAAGCCGTGTGCTTCAAGGAAGCGTTGGAGCCAGGCTTCAAGGCTTATCAGCAACAAGTGATCGACAACGCTCAGGCGATGGCCAGCGTGTTTATCAAACGTGGCTACGATGTAGTGTCCGGCGGTACCGACAACCATTTGTTCCTGGTCAGCCTGATCCGTCAGGGCCTGACCGGTAAAGACGCCGACGCCGCCCTCGGCCGTGCACACATCACCGTCAACAAGAACGCCGTGCCGAACGATCCGCAATCGCCGTTCGTGACCTCGGGCCTGCGCATCGGCACCCCGGCCGTCACTACGCGCGGTTTCAAGGTGACCCAGTGCGAAGTGTTGGCCGGCTGGATCTGCGACATCCTCGACAACCTCGGTGATGCCGATGTCGAGGCCAATGTTGCCCAGCAAGTGTCGGCCCTGTGCGCAGACTTCCCGGTTTATCGCTGAGTGTTCTGGAGTAACTGACTATGCAACGCTATTCGGGCTTCGGCCTCTTCAAACACTCCCTCAGCCACCACGAAAACTGGCAGCGCATGTGGCGCACGCCGACGCCGAAAAAGGTCTACGACGTGGTCATCGTCGGCGGCGGCGGGCACGGTCTGGCGACGGCCTACTATCTGGCCAAAGAGCACGGCATCACCAACGTCGCTGTGGTCGAGAAAGGCTGGCTGGGCGGCGGTAACACCGCGCGCAACACCACCATCGTGCGCTCCAACTACCTGTGGGACGAGTCGGCGCACCTGTACGAACACGCGATGAAACTGTGGGAAGGCCTGTCGCAGGATCTGAACTACAACGTGATGTTCTCCCAGCGTGGCGTCTACAACCTCTGCCACACCCTGCAGGACATCCGTGATTCCGAGCGCCGGGTCAGCGCCAACCGCCTTAACGGCGTCGATGGCGAACTGCTCAACGCCCAGCAAGTCGCTGACGAAATCCCGTACCTCGACTGCTCGAAAAATACTCGTTACCCGGTGCTGGGCGCGACTGTTCAGCGTCGCGGCGGCGTGGCCCGTCACGATGCCGTGGCCTGGGGTTTTGCCCGTGCCGCCGACGCCTTGGGCGTGGACTTGATTCAGCAGACCGAAGTGATCGGCTTCCGCAAGGAAAACGGCGTGTGCATCGGTGTTGAAACCAATAAAGGCTTTATCGGCGCAAAACGCGTCGGTGTGGTGACGGCCGGTAACTCCGGGCACATGGCCAAACTCGCCGGTTTCCGTTTGCCGATCGAATCTCACCCGCTGCAAGCGCTGGTGTCCGAGCCGATCAAACCGATTATCGACAGCGTGATCATGTCCAACGCCGTACACGGTTACATCAGCCAGTCCGACAAGGGCGACCTGGTGATCGGCGCCGGTATCGACGGCTACAACGGCTACGGCCAGCGCGGTTCGTACCCGGTGATCGAGCACACCATTCAGGCCATCGTCGAGATGTTCCCGGTGCTGTCGCGGGTACGCATGAACCGGCAGTGGGGCGGCATCGTCGACACCACGCCGGACGCCTGCCCGATCATTTCGAAAACCCCGGTACCGAACATGTTCTTCAACTGCGGTTGGGGCACTGGCGGCTTCAAGGCCACACCTGGCTCGGGCAACGTGTTTGCCGCGAGTCTGGCCAAGGGTGAAATGCACCCATTGGCTGCACCTTTCTCCATCGACCGTTTCCACAACGGTGCGTTGATCGATGAACATGGCGCTGCTGCGGTTGCCCACTAACAAAGGCCCCATGAAAACTACTGCGCTCGGCAATACGGCGTTAAAAACAGGCTCGAAATGCTCACTTAGTAAACTAAGCTCCGCTTTCTCGCCTGTTTTTGCCTTGTCTTGCCTTCGCTCGCTACGTTTTCACGGCGCTTGATAGGAGAAATCCCCATGTTGCATATCTTCTGTCCTCACTGCGGCGAGTTGCGCTCCGAAGAGGAATTCCACGCATCCGGTCAGGCGCATATCCCGCGTCCGCTGGATCCGAACGCCTGCACTGATGAAGAGTGGGGCGACTACATGTTCTTCCGCGATAACCCGCGCGGTCTGCACCACGAACTGTGGGATCACGTCGCCGGTTGCCGCCAGTACTTCAACGTCACCCGCGACACCGTGACCTACGAGATTCTCGAAACCTACAAGATCGGCACCAAGCCGCAATTCACCGACAAGGCTGATACGGCGAAAACAGCCACGACGGCGCTGGGAGAGAAGGTATGAGCCAGACCAATCGCCTGTCCAACGGTGGACGGATCGACCGCAACAAAGTGCTGAGCTTCACCTTCAACGGTCAGACCTACAAAGGCTTCGAGGGTGACTCGCTGGCCGCCGCGCTGATCGCCAACGGCGTCGATATCATCGGCCGCAGCTTCAAGTATTCGCGTCCACGCGGCATCTTCGCCGCTGGCGCCGAAGAGCCGAACGCCGTGCTGCAGATCGGTGCGACCGAAGCCACCCAGATTCCCAACGTGCGCGCCACGCAACAGGCGCTGTACCAAGGCCTGGTCGCCACCAGCACCAACGGCTGGCCGAACGTCAACAACGACATGATGGGCATTCTCGGCAAGGTCGGCGGCAAGCTGATGCCGCCGGGTTTCTACTACAAAACCTTCATGTATCCACAATCGTTCTGGATGACTTACGAGAAGTACATTCGTAAGGCTGCCGGTTTGGGCCGCTCGCCGACCGAAGTCGATCCGGACACTTACGACTACATGAACCAGCACTGCGACGTGCTGATCGTCGGCGCCGGCCCTGCTGGCCTCGCCGCTGCACTGGCGGCTGCGCGCAGCGGCGCTCGGGTGATTCTGGCCGATGAGCAGGAAGAGTTTGGCGGCAGCCTGCTTGATTCCCGTGAAAGCCTCGACGGCAAACCGGCGATGGACTGGGTTGCCAGCGTCATCGCCGAACTGAAGGACACTCCGGACGTGCTGCTGTTGCCGCGCGCCACGGTCAACGGCTACCACGACCACAACTTCCTGACCATTCACGAACGCCTCACGGATCACCTCGGCGACCGCGCACCGATCGGTCAGGTACGTCAGCGCATTCACCGCGTTCGCGCCAAGCGTGTGGTGCTGGCGGCCGGCGCTTGCGAGCGTCCGCTGGTCTACGGCAACAACGATGTGCCGGGCAACATGCTCGCCGGTGCGGTGTCGACTTATGTGCGTCGCTACGGCGTGGCACCGGGCAAGAAGCTTGTCCTCAGCACCAACAACGATCACGCCTACCGCGTGGCACTGGATTGGCTCGACGCCAGTCTGCAAGTGGTGGCCATCGCCGATGCTCGCAGCAATCCGCGCGGTGCATTGGTCGAAGAAGCCCGTGCCAAAGGCATCCGCATCCTCACCGGCAGCGCCGTGATCGAGGCCCGTGGCAGCAAGCGCGTGACCGCTGCCCGCATCGCCGCAATTGATGTGAAGGCGCATGCCGTGACCAGCCCGGGCGAATGGCTCGACTGCGATGTGGTCGCCAGCTCCGGCGGTTACAGTCCGGTGGTCCACCTGGCCTCGCACTTGGGTGGCAAGCCTACCTGGCGCGAAGACATCCTCGGTTTCATCCCGGGCGAAGCCCCGCAGAAACGCGTGTGCGTCGGTGGCATCAACGGCGTCTACGGTCTCGGCGATTCGCTGGCCGATGGTTTTGAAGGGGGCGTGCGCGCCGCCAGCGAAGCCGGTTTCGCGGCGGTCGAAGGCACTCTGCCGAAAGCCCTGAGCCGTCTCGAAGAGCCGACCCTGGCGCTGTTCCAGGTGCCACACGAGAAGGGCACCGCTCGGGCGCCGAAGCAATTCGTCGACCTGCAAAACGACGTCACCGCCGCCGCCATCGAACTGGCGACCCGCGAAGGTTTCGAGTCGGTCGAGCACGTCAAACGCTACACCGCACTGGGCTTCGGCACCGATCAGGGCAAGCTCGGCAACGTCAACGGTCTGGCCATCGCCGCCCGTTCGCTGAACGTGACCATCCCGCAGATGGGCACCACGATGTTCCGCCCGAACTACACGCCGGTGACGTTCGGCGCCGTGGCCGGCCGTCACTGTGGGCACATCTTTGAACCGGTTCGCTACACCGCACTGCATGCCTGGCATGTGAAAAGCGGCGCCGCGTTTGAAGACGTCGGCCAGTGGAAACGTCCATGGTACTTCCCGAAAAACGGTGAAGACCTGCATGCCGCGGTGAAGCGCGAATGCAAAGCCGTGCGCGACAGCGTCGGCCTGCTCGACGCCTCGACGCTGGGCAAAATCGACATTCAAGGCCCGGATGCCCGCGAGTTCCTCAACCGCGTGTACACCAACGCCTGGACCAAGCTCGACGTGGGCAAGGCCCGTTACGGCCTGATGTGCAAAGAAGACGGCATGGTCTTCGACGACGGGGTGACGGCTTGCCTGGCGGACAACCATTTCGTCATGACCACCACCACCGGCGGTGCCGCGCGCGTGCTGCAATGGCTGGAGCTGTACCACCAGACCGAATGGCCGGACATGAAGGTGTATTTCACCTCCGTCACCGACCACTGGGCGACCATGACCCTGTCCGGCCCGAACAGCCGCAAGCTGCTCAGCGCCGTGACCGACATCGACCTGAGCAACGACGCCTTCCCGTTCATGACCTGGAAAGAAGGTCTGGTCGGTGGCGTGCCGGCGCGGGTGTTCCGTATCTCGTTTACCGGTGAGCTGTCGTACGAAGTCAACGTGCAGGCCGACTATGCGATGGGCGTGCTGGAGAAAATCGTCGAGGCCGGCAAACAGTACAACCTGACCCCGTACGGCACCGAAACCATGCACGTTCTGCGCGCCGAGAAAGGTTTCATCATCGTCGGTCAGGACACCGACGGCTCGATGACCCCGGACGACCTGAACATGGGCTGGTGCGTCGGTCGCACCAAACCGTTCTCGTGGATCGGTCAGCGCGGCATGAACCGTGAAGACTGCGTGAAGGATCAGCGTAAGCAACTGGTCGGCTTGAAGCCGATCGATCCGACCAAATGGCTGCCGGAAGGTGCGCAACTGGTGTTCAACACCAAGCAGGCGATCCCGATGACCATGGTCGGCCACGTGACTTCCAGTTACGCGCACAACTCCCTCGGTTATTCGTTTGCCATGGGCGTGGTCAAGGGCGGTCTGAAGCGCCTCGGTGAGCGGGTGTTTGCACCGCTGGCCGATGGCAGCGTGATCGAGGCGGAAATCGTTTCTTCGGTGTTCTTTGATCCGAAGGGGGATCGTCAGAACATCTGACAGACCGAGTCGCGGCCTTCGCGAGCAAGCCCGCTCCCACAGGGGAATGCATTCCAAATGTGGGAGCGGGCTTGCTCGCGAAGGCGTCAGTAGATTCATCACAGAATTCAGGAAGGTGCTTTATGACCACAGCCAACATGTACCAACAACGCCCGACCACCGGTGCCCGTGCCGAGTCGTCGCTGCACCATGCCGACCTCGCCAGCCTGGTCGGCAAGGGCCGCAAGAATGCCGGTGTGATCGTGCGTGAGAAAAAACTCCTCGGCCACCTGACCATTCGTGGCGATGGCCACGATGCCGCGTTCGCCGCCGGTGTGCACAAGGCTTTGGGCATCGAACTGCCCGGCGCTCTGAGCGTCATCGTCAAAGGTGAAACCAGCCTGCAATGGATGGGCCCGGACGAGTGGCTGCTGATCGTGCCAAGCGGTGAAGAATTCGCCGCTGAACAGAAACTGCGTGAAGCCTTGGGCGATCTGCACATCGCGATCGTCAACGTCAGCGGCGGCCAGCAAGTACTTGAACTGAGCGGGCCGAACGTGCGCCAGGTGCTGATGAAGTCCACCAGCTACGACGTACACCCGAACAACTTCCCGGTCGGTAAAGCGGTCGGCACGGTGTTCGCCAAGTCGCAGCTGATGATTCGTCATACCGCCGAAGACACTTGGGAACTGCTGATCCGTCGCAGTTTCTCGGATTACTGGTGGTTGTGGTTGCAGGATGCTTCGGCTGAGTACGGCCTCAGCGTCCAGGCCTGATGGATGATCGTTCCCACGCTCCGCGTGGGAATGCATCCCCGGGACGCTCCGCGTCCCAAGAGCGGACGCCGAGCGTCCATGGCGGCATTCCCACGCAGAGCGTGGGAACGATCAGAGGAAAAAATATGAGCCGCGCCCCAGACACATGGATTCTGACCGCCGACTGCCCCAGCGTTCTCGGCACCGTGGACGCGGTGACGCGTTTTCTGTTCGAGCAGGGTTGCTACGTCACCGAGCACCATTCGTTCGATGACCGCCTCTCCGGGCGTTTTTTCATTCGTGTGGAATTCCGCCAGCCCGACGGCTTCGACGAGCAATCCTTCCGCACCGGCCTCGCCGAACGTGGCCAGGCCTTCGGCATGATCTTCGAGCTGACGGCACCGAACTATCGGCCAAAAGTGGTGATCATGGTCTCCAAGGCCGATCACTGCCTTAACGACTTGCTCTACCGCCAGCGCATCGGCCAGTTATCGATGGACGTCGCGGCGGTGGTGTCCAACCACCCGGATCTGAAACCGCTGGCCGACTGGCACCAGATTCCCTACTACCATTTCCCCCTCGATCCCAACGACAAACCGTCGCAGGAGCGTCGGGTCTTGCAGGTGATCGAAGAGTCCGGCGCCGAACTGGTGATCCTCGCCCGCTACATGCAGGTGCTGTCGCCGGAGCTTTGCCGCAAGCTCGATGGCAAGGCGATCAACATTCATCACTCGTTGCTGCCGGGCTTCAAGGGTGCCAAACCGTATCACCAGGCCTACAACAAGGGCGTGAAACTGGTGGGTGCGACGGCGCATTACATCAATAACGATCTCGATGAAGGGCCGATCATCGCCCAAGGTGTCGAGGCGGTGGATCACAGTCATTACCCGGAAGACTTGATTGCCAAAGGGCGGGATATCGAGGGCCTGACGTTGGCCCGCGCCGTTGGTTATCACATCGAAAGAAGGGTGTTTTTGAACGCCAATAGAACCGTCGTTCTCTAGATCGTTTTCGCGAGCAAGCCCGCTCCCACAGGGGATTTGTGTTGAAACACAGGTCTCTGTCACACCAAAGATCAACTGTGGGAGCGAGCCTGCTCGCGAAGGGGCCATTACTGACAACGCAAGACCAACAAGCAATAACCCGAGCATTTAACGCGCTGCCTGCCTGGGCAACGCGGTTCCATAAAAACAACAGCGAGGTGAAAGCATGTCTGGCAATCGTGGTGTGGTGTATCTCGGCGCGGGCAAGGTCGAAGTACAGAAAATCGACTATCCGAAAATGCAGGACCCGCGCGGTCGCAAGATCGAGCACGGGGTCATTCTCAAAGTGGTTTCCACCAACATCTGCGGCTCCGACCAACACATGGTGCGCGGCCGTACCACGGCGCAGACCGGTCTGGTGCTGGGCCACGAGATCACCGGCGAAGTGATCGAAAAAGGTTCCGACGTCGAAAACCTGAAAATCGGCGACCTGGTTTCCGTTCCGTTCAACGTCGCTTGCGGGCGCTGCCGTTCCTGCAAGGAGCAACACACCGGCGTCTGCCTGACCGTCAACCCGGCCCGTGCCGGCGGCGCTTACGGTTACGTCGACATGGGCGACTGGACCGGTGGCCAGGCCGAATACGTGCTGGTGCCCTACGCTGACTTCAACTTGCTGAAACTGCCGGATCGCGACAAGGCCATGGAGAAAATCCGCGACCTGACCTGCCTGTCCGACATCCTGCCGACCGGTTACCACGGTGCGGTGACTGCGGGCGTTGGCCCGGGCAGCACCGTTTACATTGCCGGCGCGGGTCCAGTCGGTCTGGCGGCCGCCGCTTCTGCGCGCTTGCTCGGTGCGGCCGTGGTGATCGTCGGCGACGTCAACACCATCCGCCTGGCCCACGCCAAGGCGCAGGGTTTTGAAATCGTCGACCTGTCCAAGGACACCCCGCTGCACGAACAGATCGCTGCGCTGCTGGGCGAACCGGAAGTCGATTGCGCGGTGGATTGCGTAGGCTTCGAAGCGCGCGGCCACGGCCATGACGGGGTGAAATCCGAAGCCCCGGCCACCGTGCTTAACTCGCTGATGGGCGTGGTGCGCGTGGCGGGCAAGATCGGCATTCCGGGCCTGTACGTCACCGAAGATCCGGGTGCCGTGGACGCCGCCGCGAAAATGGGCAGCCTGAGTATCCGCTTTGGTCTGGGTTGGGCCAAATCCCACAGCTTCCACACCGGGCAAACGCCAGTGATGAAGTACAACCGCCAGTTGATGCAGGCGATCATGTGGGATCGCATCAACATCGCTGAAGTGGTGGGCGTGCAGGTGATCAGCCTCGATCAGGCGCCGGAAGGGTATGGCGAGTTTGATGCGGGTGTGCCGAAGAAGTTTGTGATTGATCCGCACAAGTTGTTCAGTGCGGCGTAGGGCTTAAGCTAGATGACAAAACGGCACCGCTAAAGGTGCCGTTTCTGTTTGGTTTTTTATGACCAGGGATCATTCAGGGCGAACTTGGACTGCTTGCATTCCTTTTTGTCCCCTCTCGGCTACGAATGAAACCATTTGCCCTTCTTTGAGAGTTTTGTCTCCATCAATCTCAATCGCCTTGAAATGGACAAAAATATCATCGCCGCCGCCAGCTGGAGTAATGAACCCAAAACCTTTTTCGTCATTAAACCATTTGACCGTACCGGTTTCTCTGTTTGACATGCCCGTGGTTCCTATTTGATAGATTGGTTAAACATTAGACTGAGTAATTCAAAGGCCTAAAAAGCTCAGATAGCGGCCAATGCCCTTTGATAGAGAACCGGCCTAGTCGGACGCCCGGTCTGCAATCCTCCTTTGGGCTCAAGACTTACCGTACCTACGACCTTCTGCACCCGGTCTCGTCGAGTGAGGGCAGGCGCTCGGCATGGGCTTTGAATTGACCGCACCGAACTACCGGCGAAAAGTGGTGATCATGGTGTCCTTGGCCGATCACTGCCTCAACGACCCGCTCTATCGCCCGCGCATCGACCAGTTGCTGATGTACGTCGTGGCGGCGGTGTCCAATCATCCGGATCTCTAGCCTGGGAAGGGCACCCATGGGGTGCCTTTTTTGTTAAAGATGTTCGCCCTTGCGTACGTTATTTGAACGCGCACTTTTGAGCGTCACCGTCTTTGGTGGCGCAATCATCGCCTTGCCAATTACCACCGTCGCCAACAGTTGGTTTTCCCGTTGGCCAGACGAGCGACGCCGCAACATCCGGCTTCATTTTGCCGTCTTCGTATTGGCAGACGACTCTGGCGTTATTGCTGTCTTTATCCTTGATGCGTGCCGCAGTAAATTTGAGCGCCTGCGCAGCTTCCTCGCTGGTGCTAGCAGGATCAACGTCGACAGTCAGCTCCTTGGTCGGCCCACTCACCTCAAATGTGCCATTACTTTTCTTCGTGAAAGAACTGGCAGACGGACAGGTGCTCGCATAAGCAGTAGTCGAGAGAGCTAAAGCAATCAACGCGCCAGCGGTAAGTTTCTTCAACATGTTGTGTACTCCTTTACATTTTTTGGAGTGCCAATTGTTCAAACACACAAAAAAATTTTCTACTGTCAGATCTGACAGTTTTTAGCGAATTTTGGAATAATTATTAGTTTTCTTATAGCTCGATTCAAATGATTTTCGCTACTATCCAATAATCGCTATCCCATAAGAACCAAAAAATCATCGCCCCGCTGAGAGGTTATATAGCCGAATTCCTCTTCGTCGTTAAACCACTTGACCGTTCCTTTCTGTCCGTTCGACATATCTGCATTCCTTTTTTGGACTTTTACCTTTCCTATCGTTGATCGATGAAGTGAGGGTACTTGCTGAACATACCGTTCAATCCCCTGTCAAACCGGCAGTTTCGTCGTCGCTGTCCGGTGGCAGCTTTTCCCAAGAGGATGTCTGAATGAAGATTTCACGCGGTTTTGCCTTGGCATCACTCATGACCCTGGCGGCGGGCCCGGTGTTCGCCGGTTTCAGCTTGAACGACGTCGCCGGTGCGGTCTCGGGCATGCAGGGCGGTGACAAGGCTGCCGCTGCGGCGCCGACTTCGGAAACCGCCGGTTTGTTGAGCGCCCTGAGTGCGCTGAACGTCACTCCGCAGCAAGCCGTGGGCGGCACCAGTGCCATGCTCGGCCTGGCCAAGAACCAGTTGAGCAATACCGACTACTCGCAATTGGCCAAGGAAGTGCCGGGCATCGACAAGCTCTCGGGCGGCGGTGGCAATCTGGCTGCGCTGAGCGGTCTGCTCGGCTCGTCGGGCAAGTCGGCCGGGCTGGAAAATGCCTTGGGCAACGTCAAGGACACCAATGACCTGAACAATGCGTTCAGCGCCTTGGGCATGGACAGCGGCATGATCGGTCGGTTTGCCCCGGTGATTCTGCAATACCTGGGTCAGCAGGGCGTCGGTGGCTCGCTGCTGAGCAGTCTGGGCAGCATCTGGGGCACCGGAACCGGAACCGGCAGCTGATTCAGCCGCGCTCGTTCTTCAGTTCGGCAATACGCTGATCCTTCTCGTTCCAGAGCTGGTTGACCCAGCTCTGGACCTTCTGGCGAAACACCGGATCATTCTCGTAATCGCCCTGCCACAGCGCCGGGTCGAGTTCGCGGGTCTTGATGTCGATGATCACGCGCGGCACGTTGCCGCTGATCAAGTCCCAGAATCCCGGAATGTCTGGCTGTGGATAAACCACCGTCACATCGAGGATCGCGTCCAGTTGTTCACCCAGCGCCGCCAGTACAAACGCCACGCCGCCCGCCTTGGGCTTGAGCAGGTGGTTGAACGGTGATTGCTGCTGCGCACTTTTCGCGGCGGTGTAGCGCGTGCCTTCCAGATAATTGACCACGGTTACCGGCTGACGCTTGAACAGTTCACAGGCCGCTTTGGTGATTTCCAGATCCTCGCCCGCCAGTTCCGGGTTCTTCGCCAGGAATGCCTTGGTGTAGCGCTTCATGAACGGGTAATCCAGCGCCCACCACGCCAGGCCCAGAAACGGCACCCAGATCAGTTCTTTCTTGAGGAAGAACTTGAAGAACGGCGTGCGCCGGTTGAGGGTCTGGATCAGCGCCGGAATGTCGACCCACGACTGATGGTTGCTGACCACCAGATACGAGGTGTCACCGCGCAGATCGTCGCCGCCGCGAATGTCCCACCAGGTGGGGATGCACAGGCGGAAAATCAGTTTGTCGATCTCGGCCCAGGTCTCGGCGATCCACATCACCGCCCATGAC
Organism: Pseudomonas baetica; assembly: GCF_002813455.1. Lineage (NCBI taxonomy): Bacteria > Pseudomonadati > Pseudomonadota > Gammaproteobacteria > Pseudomonadales > Pseudomonadaceae > Pseudomonas > Pseudomonas baetica. Next base: position 4,068,212 of record NZ_PHHE01000001.1, read on the forward strand.
GCATAGTCGCGCCAGCGCCCGGGCGCCACCAGTTTGAGCAGGGCAAACACCAGCAATGGTCCGATCAGGATCAGGGTGTTGAGCAATAGCAGCAGGGTGACGAAACAGCCGGTGAGCAGGCGGCGCATAAGCAACTCTATGAAAGCGGATGGGCGCGCCATGATAAGTGGCTTCGGGCGACAGGCCAAATGTGCGCTGACGAATGTTTCACTTTTGGGCCGGTATGCTTTGCTCAGGCGTTGTGTTGAATGTACCGGCCTCTTCGCGAGCAGGCTCGCTCCCACGGGGGATTTGCACTGTGTTGAAGATTGCATGCACACAGAAATCCAATGTGGGAGCGAGCCTGCTCGCGAAGGCGGGCTTGAGGCGAACCAATTGCCTGCAGGCTGTCTAAAATCTCGCGTCTGCCGCCCTCATTTTTCAAGGAAGCCCCTTACGTGAAATCCCTCCTTGCACTGTTTGCCCTCATCGCCCTGCCGGTCATGGCCGCCGAGCCGACCCTGTACGGGCGTTACGAATACATCGCGCTGCCGGAAATCGGCGGTGAAGTGCTCAAGGCCAAAATGGATACCGGTGCGCTGACCGCGTCGCTGTCGGCCAAGGACATCGAGACCTTCACCCGTGATGGTGACGAATGGGTGCGCTTCCGCCTGGGTACCAAGGACGCCAGCAACAAGGTCTACGAACACAAGGTCGCGCGGATCAGCAAGATCAAGAGCCGCTCCGATGAAGAAGACGAGGGCGACAGCACCGAAGTCGCCAAACGTCCGGTGGTCGATCTGGAGCTGTGCCTGGGCAACGTCAAGCGTACCGTGGAGGTCAACCTGACCGACCGCAGCAACTTCAATTATCCGCTGCTGATCGGTGCCAAGGCCTTGCGGGAATTCGGTGCAGCCGTAAACCCGGCGCGGCGCTTCACTGCGGACAAACCAGACTGTTAAGCCAAGTGGTCTCATTGACGTAACGTCAGGCTTGGGGCACCGTTCGCGCACTTAACCCACGGGCTCGGACGCCATGCCTCATATCCTGATTGTCGAAGACGAAGCGGCGATTGCCGACACGCTGATTTTTGCCTTGCAGGGCGAGGGGTTCACCACCACCTGGGTGAACCTCGGCGCAGCGGCGCTGGAACATCAGCGTCAGACCCCGGCCGATCTGATCATTCTCGACATCGGCCTGCCGGACATCAGCGGTTTCGAAACCTGCAAACAGCTGCGCCGCTTCAGTGACGTGCCGGTGCTGTTTCTCAGTGCCCGGGATGCCGAGATCGACCGCGTCGTGGGGCTTGAAATCGGTGCCGACGACTACGTGGTCAAGCCCTTCAGTCCACGGGAAGTGGCGGCGCGGGTCCGGGCGATTCTCAAGCGCATGGCGCCGCGTCCGGTGATCGAGGCCTCGTCTGCGCTGTTTCGCATCGATCCAGAGCGCGTTCAAATTGTTTATCGCGGTCAGACACTGAGCCTGACCCGCCATGAATTCCGCCTGCTGCAATGCTTGCTTGAACAACCAGAGCGGGTGTTCAGTCGCGAGCAATTGCTCGATGCGCTGGGCGTAGCGGCCGACGCCGGTTACGAGCGCAGCATCGACAGCCACATCAAAAGCGTGCGCGCCAAGCTGCGTCTGGTGCGCGCCGATGCCGAGCCGATCCAGACCCATCGCGGCCTCGGTTACAGCTACAGCCCGGGGCACAGCTAATGTCGTTGGGCCTGCGGATTTTCCTGGTGTATGTGCTGTTTGTCGGCCTGACCGGTTATTTCGTGCTCAACACGGTGATGGAGGAAATCCGCCCCGGCGTTCGTCAGTCCACCGAAGAAACCCTGGTCGACACCGCCAACCTGATGGCGGAGATCCTGCGTGACGATTTCAAGGCCGGCACGCTCAGCGAGAATCGCTGGCCGCAGTTGCTGCGCGCTTACGGCGAACGTCAGCCGCAAGCGACGATCTGGGGCTTGCCGAAGAATCAGGTCAACCATCGCATCTACGTCACCGACGCCAAGGGCCGGGTGGTGCTGGATTCCAGCGGTGTGGCGGTGGGCCAGGATTATTCGCGCTGGAACGACGTCTACCTGACCTTGCGCGGCGAATATGGCGCGCGCTCCAGCCGCAGTGATCCGGATGACGCCAGTTCCTCGGTGATGCACGTCGGTGCGCCGATCCGCGACAACGGCCAGATCATCGGTGTGGTGACCGTGGCTAAACCCAACAGCTCATTGCAGCCTTATGTCGACCGTACCGAACGGCGCTTGCTGTTTTACGGTGCTGGCCTGATCGGTCTCGGTTTGTTGTTCGGCGCCTTGCTGTCGTGGTGGCTGAGCCGCGCGCTGCACCGCTTGACCGGTTATGCGCAAGCGGTGAGCGAAGGTCGGCGCGTGGAAGTACCGCACTATCGCGGCGGCGAGCTGGAACAACTGGCCACGGCGGTCGAGCAGATGCGCACGCAACTGGAAGGCAAGGCTTACGTCGAGCGTTACGTGCACACGCTGACCCATGAACTGAAAAGCCCGTTGGCGGCCATTCGCGGCGCGGCGGAGTTGCTGCAAGGTGAAATGCTGCCGGCTCAACGATTGCGCTTTGTCGGCAACATCGACAGCGAAAGTGCGCGGATGCAGCAACTGATCGAGCGCTTGCTGAATCTGGCGCAGGTTGAGCAGCGCCAAGGACTGGAGGAGCGGGTAGCGGTGCCGTTGGCGGTGTTGGTCGATGAGTTGTTGCAAGCTCAGGCTGCAAGGATCGAAGGCAAGCAGCTTCGCATTGAACAGGCGATCTCGGCGAGTCTGCTGCTGATCGGCGAGCCATTTTTGCTGCGTCAGGCGCTGGGGAATGTGCTGGAGAATGCGCTGGATTTCACCCCGGTAGAGGGGTTGCTGCGGTTCAGTGCCGAGCGGGTTGGCGAGCAAATCGAATTTCGTTTGTTCAATGAGACGGCGGCGATTCCTGACTACGCTTTGCCGCGTTTGACCGAACGCTTCTACTCATTGCCGCGCCCCGATAGTGGACGCAAGAGTACGGGTTTAGGGCTTAACTTCGTTGAGGAAGTGGTCAAGTTGCATGGTGGGTCGATGCAAATTCGCAATGTTGAAAATGGCGTTGAAGTGACCCTGCGCTTGCCTTGAAACCGAGTCGCTGCCTTCGCGAGCAGGCTCGCTCCCACAGGTGGCGCATTCCAATGTGGGAGCGAGCCTGCTCGCGAAGGGGCCGGTGAAGTCTCCACACAATCTCCACATTCCCCCCACAAAACCCCCATACACCCCAACCAGACTCTGCCCATCAAAACAGGGAGAGTCCCATGAACAAGAATCTGACCATAAAGCTCGGCGCCATTGCCACGCTGATCCTGCTGTTGCTGATACCGTTGCTGATGATCGACGGGGTCATCGATGATCGCCAGCAGCTGCGCGACGGCGTGCTGGAAGACATCGCGCGCAGCTCCAGCTACAGCCAGCAAGTCAGCGGGCCGGTGATGGTGGTGCCGTATCGCAAAGTGATTCACAACTGGAAGCTCAACGACAAAACCAACCAGCGCTATGACGAGCCGAGCGAAGAGCGCGGGCGTTTGTACTTTTTGCCTGAGCGTTTCGAGCTCGATGGCCAGGTACAGACCGAACTGCGCGCCCGGGGCATTTATGAGGCGCGGCTGTTTCACGCCGATAATCGCATCAACGGTCACTTTTCGCTGCCGGCGCAATTGGGCATCAAGGAAGACTTCGTCGATTACCAGTTCGATGCGCCGTTTCTCGCGGTCGGCATCAGCGACATTCGCGGCATCGAAAACGCTTTGAAACTGGAACTCGACGGCCAGCGCCTGGACTTCGTGCCCGGCACTCAAGTCGGCTGGCTCGGCGAAGGCGTACGAGTGACGCTGCCGGTGCTCGATACCAGCAAAACCACGGAACTGGCGTTCGGTTTCGACCTGCGTCTGCAAGGCACCGGTTCGTTGCAGGTGCTGCCGGTGGGCAAAACCAGCAGTGTGAGCCTGACTGCGAACTGGCCGCACCCAAGCTTCATCGGCAACTTCCTGCCGGCCAAACGGGAAATCAACGATGCCGGTTTCAGCGCCGACTGGCAGACCACGTTCTTCTCCACCAACCTGCAAGACGCCATGAGCCGCTGCGTCAGCAGCAATGATTGCGATGGGTTCAATGCCCGCAGTTTCGGCGTGAGCTTCATCGATCCGGTGGATCAGTATCTGAAGAGCGACCGGGCGATCAAGTACGCATTGCTGTTCATCGTCCTGACGTTTGCCGGTTTCTTCTTGTTCGAAGTCCTCAAGAGCCTGGCGGTGCACCCGGTGCAGTACGCGTTGGTTGGCGTGGCGCTGGCGTTCTTCTACCTGTTGCTGTTGTCGCTGTCGGAACACATCGGGTTTGCGCTGGCGTATCTGCTGTCGGCCAGTGGTTGTGTGTTGTTGATCGGGTTCTATGTCTGCCATGTGCTGCGCAGCGTGCGTCACGGTTTGAGCTTTTCGGCGGGGTTGGCGGCGTTGTATGGCCTGCTTTACGGTTTGTTGAGCGCCGAGGATTACGCGCTGCTGATGGGCTCGCTGCTGCTGTTCGGCTTGCTCGGTGTGTTCATGGTGCTGACGCGCAAACTGGACTGGTACGGGATCGGGCAGAAGCCGGCCAAGCCGCTGGAATTTGATGTGGGGGCGATGCAATGAGCCGGTCGCTGGGGTTGCGTGAGGATCAGTGTTGGAAGGATGAGTTGGTGACGCGGATTATTGGATTTCTGCCTGTGGAACCGAGGTGGGGCCTTCGCGAGCAGGCTCGCTCCCACAGGACTGATGTCAGCGCGAATTTCTCTGTCAGGCCCCAATTCGGGGTGGGAGCGAGCCTGCTCGCGAAGAGGCCGGAACAGGCGCTGAAAAACTAAGGCTTGGGCATGGTCGCGATCATGGACGGTCGCTGACTGACTTCGAAGTACCAATTGGCCAACTGAGGATTGGCCTCGCGCCAGCCCAGATCGGGGAAGCGCAGGTCGAGGTAACCCAGCGCACACGCCACGCTGATCGCCGCCACATCAAAGTGGCTGGTCAGTTCGGCAATCGCGTCGCGCTCCAGCACGGCGAGGGCGCGGCGGATCTTGTCGCGCTGGGCTTCGAGCCATTCATCCCAATGTTTTTCCGGCGCACGCAAAACCAGTTCATAACGCACCATCACCGACGCGTCCATGATCCCGTCAGCCATCGAGGCCAGGGTCAGCCGGCGCCAGCGGGCCGCGCCTTCGCGCGGGATCAGCGGATTGCCGACGTGTTGTTGGTCGAGGTATTCGAGGATCACCCGGCTGTCATGGATGACGTTGCCATCAGCCAGGCGCAGGGCGGGAATCTTGCCCAGCGGGTTGTCGACATTGAGTTCAGCGCTCGGGCTGACCGGGCTGAGCACGCAGTCTTGCAAGGCAACGCGATCCTGCTGGCCGGTTTCATACAGCAACACCATCACTTTGCGCACGAACGGGGAGAGCGTGTTGTGGAACAGGGTCATGCTGGGGGCGGACATTGGCAGGGTCTCGATCAGGACAGTGAGCGGGCAGCATAGCCTGTCAGAGCACGAGCTCAAGGCTTTCACCGAACCAAATGTGGGAGCGAGCCTGCTCGCGATGACGGTGTGTCAGTCAACATCGATGTTGAATGTTCGTACGCTATCGCGAGCAGGCTCGCTCCCACAGGGTTCTTCAGCTTCGCACCACCAAACCTCTTATGGCCAGATACGCCGGAACACCCAGCCCAACCCAGCTCAATGCATCCCAGATGCCATCCCCCAATAACGCCGCAAACAACCCCGCGGCACTGAGCAGCGCAATCACCAGCGGCGTGCTGAACACCTTCCAGAAACTCGACTGACGCGGCTTCATGCCGAGGCTTCCGTTGTTTCCAGCGCGGGCCGGGCCGCTTTACGCCGCACCACCCACAGATACACGCCGCTGCCGAGCACGATGATCGTCAGCACATCCAGCGTCGCCCAGAGGATCTTCATCGGCATGCCGCCGTAATCACCGAAGTGCAGCGGCTGCGACATGCCCATGGCGTCCATGTACCACGGTCGTTCCGCCACGGCGGTGACTTGCAGCGTCGTGGCGTCGATCAGCACCGGCGTCAGCAGGTGCGAGGTCAGGTGCGTGCCGCCCTTCATGAACACCGAGTAATGATGCTCGCTGGAAAACCGCGTGCCGGGGAAGGCAATGAAGTCCGGTTTCATGTCCGGCGCGACTTCGTCGGCAATGTCGAGCAAACGGGTGGCGGGCGCCAGATGGGTCAGCGGCGGCGCATCGCGATAAGGCGCGATCAACGTATTGAGCGAATCGTTGCGCCACGCAGCGATCAGCAGGTCGGCGCAGGCGCTGATCACCCCGGTCACGCCGACAACCAGCGCCCAGGTCAGCGTGACGACGCCGATCAGGTTATGCAGGTCGAGCCAGCGCAGGCGGGTGGATTTGTCCTGGCGCACGGTGCCGAACTTCAAGCGGCGCATGAACGGCAGGTACAGCACCGTTCCGGAAACAATCGCCACGACAAACAGCAGGCCCATGAACGCCAGCAGCAATTTACCCGGCAACCCGGCGAACATGTCGACGTGCAGGCGCAGGATGAACAGCATCAAACCGCCGTTGGCCGAGGGGGTTTCCAGCGCTTCGCCGGTGCGCGCATCGAGCATGAACGTGTGCGAAGCGTTGGGCTCGGTGCCGGCGGTTTTCGCCATGATCGTCAGCACGGCATTCGGCTCATCGTCGTCGAAGCCGAAGTACTGCACGACGTCATCCGGGCGATGTTTTTCCGCTGCCGCGACCAGTTGCGCCAGATTCAGGCGCGGCGTGTCGGCCGGCATCTCGCGCACAACGGGAGCATCGCCGAGCAGGTGGTCGATTTCATGGCTGAAAATCAACGGCAGGCCGGTCAAGGCCAGCATCAGCAAAAACACGGTGCAGATCAGGCTGGTCCAGGTGTGGATGAACGACCAGCGGCGGATTGTTTTACTTTTCATTTCATGACCTTCAAAAACACCAAAGCCGTCCACGAGGGACGGCCGGGTGACATGACCTGTTTCAGCTCAGTCGCTTACCACTTGTAAGTGGCACTGGCGACGACACTGCGCTGGTCGCCGTAGTAGCAGTAGAAGCTGTCGCAGGTGGAGATGTAATCCTTGTCGAACAGGTTGGTCGCGTTCAGTGCCAGCGACGCGCCCTTGAGGCTGTTGTCCAGACGGCCGAGGTCGTAATGCACCGAAGCGTCGAACACGGTGTAGGCGTCAGCCTTGCCCAGCCAGGTGTTGGCCTTGTCGCCGTAGGTGTTGCCGGTGTAACGCACGCCGGCGCCAACACCGAAACCGTCGAGCACGCCGGTGTGCCAGGTGTAGTCGGTCCACAACGAAGCCTGTTGGTTCGGCATCAGTTGCAGGCGGTTGCCCTTGTCGACACCTTTCTGCACTTCGGACTTGGCCAGGGTGTAGGCGGCGATGACTTTCAGGTTGTCGGTAACGTCCGAGACCGCTTCCAGCTCCAGGCCTTTGACTTTCACTTCGCCGGTCTGGCTGGTGATCGACACGCCGTCGACGAAGGTATTGACCGCAACATTTTTCTGCGTGAGGTCATACACGGCCGCGCTCAGCAACGTCTTGCTGCCCGGTGGCTGGTACTTGATGCCCAGTTCCCATTGCTTGCCTTCGGTTGGCTTGAGCGAACCGCTGGAGGTGGCGTCGGCGCCGGTGGTTGGCTGGAAGGATTCGGCGTACGACAGATAAGGCACGAAGCCTGAGTCGAACACATAGCTGAGCGCCGCGTTGCCGCTGAATTTCTTGTCGCGCTGGGTGTTGGTGGCGTCGGCCTTGTTGATGAATTGGGTGCCGGTGTGCACCCAGTCTTCACGGCCGCCCAAGGTCAGGCGCCACTGGTCGAGGGCCATTTGATCCTGCACGTACAGGCCGGTCTGGTAGGTCTTCTGGTTGTAGTCGTAAAACGCTGTGGAGCGCGCCGGACGCACGATCGGCTGGCCGTAGACCGGGTTGTTGACGTTGATGCTTGGCGCGGAGCCGAAGATCGAGGTGTAGTTGGTGTTGCTGCGCTGGTGATCGAGACCCAGCAGCAAGGTGTGGCGAATGTCGCCGGTGGCGAAGTCGGCCTGGAAGTTGTTGTCCACGGCGAACTGGCTGATGTCCTCATCGACGTTGGTGGTGCCGCGCCCGACATTGCCTTGATCGTCAACGGTGTAGCCGGCGAAAGACGGGTTATAGCTGTTGACGGTCACGGTCTGGAACGACAGATCCGACTTGGTGTAGCGCAGGTTCTGTTTGAACTGCCACACGTCATTGAAGCGATGCTCAAAGGCATAGCCAAGCGCGTAGTAGGTGCGGTCGTAGTAGTCGTAGTCTGGATCGCCGAGGTTCTTGTGGTGGGAAATCTTGCCGAACGGCATGCCGATCTTGGTGCCCTGGATCGGATAGAACTGACTGGTGACGCCGGTATCGTCGCGGGTGAATTGCGACAGCAGGGTCAGTTTGGTGTTGTCGTCGATGTTCCAGGTCAGGCTCGGCGCGATGTTGTAGCGCTTGTCGTCGATGTGGTCGATCTGTGTTCCGCCATCACGGATCACGCCGCTGATGCCATAGAGAAACTGACCCGCCTCGTCGATCTTGCCGGTGCTGGCGAAGTTGATCTGACGATGGTTGTCGCTGCCGTATTGCAGCTGGATTTCGCTGCTGGCGATGTCACTGGGACGGCGGCTGACCATGTCGAGCAGACCGCCCGGCGGGGTCTGGCCGTATACCGACGAAGCCGGGCCACGCAGCAGGGCGAGGCGGTCGAGGTTCCAGGTTTCCTGTTTCGGGTTGGCGTACACGCCTTTGGGCAGTGGCAAACCGTCGAGGAACTGGGTCGGTTCGAAACCGCGCACGCGAAGCCAGTCGGCACGGGTGTCGCTGCCGTAGCTGCTGGCGGTGATGCCCGGCATGTAGCGCACGGCGTCATCGAGGCTATGCACGCCACGGTCTTCCATTTGCTGGCGGGTGGCGACGGAGATCGAACGCGGCGCTTCGACCAGCGCAGTATCGGTCTTGGTGCCGGCGGCGGTGCGCGTGGCGGTGTAGCCTTCGACAGGGCTCCAGGCGGTTTCCAGATTTTCCACACCGATCACCGATGTTTCCGGCAGCGCCATCACGCCCTCAGGCACAGCGACCAGGGTGTAAGTGCCGGTGCTGCTTTGTTCCAGTTGCAGACCCGTGCCTTGCAACGCTGCACGCAACGCGCCAGTGGCGTCGTACTGGCCGTTGACCGGCGCTGAGGTCTTGCCTGCCGCCAGCGACGGATTCAACGACAGCGCCAGGCCGCCCTGGCTGGCGATCTGGTTCAGCGTGGTGGACAAAGGAGCGGCCGGCAGGTTGTAGGCGCGCACGCTGGACGCTTGTTCAGCGGCGAGCAACGGGCTGCTGATCAGCGGAGCGCTCAGGGCGATGGCGACGGCCAGCATACTGGGGCGCAACAAGGTGTCTAGCGAACGGGACATACGGCGGCTCCTGAATGGAAATATTTCTCAATTGCCTGTGTGCCGGATGAAAATCAAAAAGTGATAGGGCTGGATGAAAATAATTTCGATTAACTGAAAATCGGGTTGTGGCAGATGACGTCTTCGCGAGCAGGCTCGCTCCCACAGGGGTAACGCATCCCAATGTGGGAGCGAGCCTGCTCGCGAAAGCTAAAGCTCAGGCACCACATTAATCAGGTTTGGAATCAGCCTTCGCCACGGTGACCCAATACGGCGTGTGCTGCTCGATCTGCACCGGCAGGGTCGGCAGCAGGGCGCTCAAGGCTTTATCGGTGTCATGCAACGGGAAACTGCCGGTAATCCGCAAGTCAGCCACTTCCGGTGCCACCCCCAAATGCCCGCGACGATAACGTCGCAGTTCATGCACCAGATCCCCCAGCCGCGCGTTATCGACCACCAGCATTCCGCGCGTCCACGCGTCGGCCCCGGGGTTGAGCGCGACGATCGAATCCAGTCCGTCATGGCGCAGCAGCACTTGCTGGCCTTCACGCAGAATCTGTTCTTCGGGATTGGCTTGCGCACGCGCGGCGACTGCCGACTGCAATACGCTCAGGCGTGTGCCTTGTTCTTCGCGCTTGACCAGGAACCGTGTGCCCAACGCGCGCATGCTGCCTTCGCGGGTTTCGACAATAAAGGGTCGGGCATCACCGTGACCGGTCTCGACGAGGATTTCGCCTTCCTGCAAAACAATCAGTCGGCGCTTCTCATCGAAACGCACATCCACGGCGCTGTGGGTGTTGAGGTTGAGTACGGTGCCGTCGGCCAGGCGCACGGTGCGCTGTTCGCCGGTGGCGGTGCGCTGATCCGCCAGCCAGTAATCCAGCGGTAGATAACGGTCACCGGCAAACAGCGCCAGACCGACCAGCGCCACCACGCTGGCCAACCCGCTACCCAGTTTGCGCACGCGGCGGCGAATGCCTTCGCGCGATTGCAGCAACGCACTGCGCGCCGGGCCCTTGGCCACGCTGAAACGCTGATCGAGCATGCCCAACTGACGCCACGCCCGGGCATGTTCTTCATGGGCCGCGTGCCATTTGGCGAACTCTTCGCGCTCCAGCGGGCTGCTCGAATCGAGCGTCAACTGCCAGGCAATCGCCGCGTCGAGCACATGCGCCGGCACGGGTCTGGAACTGGCCGGGCTCATGTCGGCTCACCGTACAACGCGATGTAGCACTGACGAATCCCCTGGGCCAGATATTGGCGCACACGCGGCACGGATACGCCGAGCTTCTCGGCGATCTCGGCATGGCCGAGGCCGTCGAGGCGGTTATAAAGGAACGCGGCGCGGGCCTTGGTCGACAGTTTGCCGAGCAGACGGTCGATGGCTTTGAGGTCTTCGAGGATCAGTTGCTGTTCTTCCACCGACGGTTGTTCGCCTTCGGGGATCAGCATCAATTCGGTGAGGTAGGCCTGTTCCAGCGCAGCGCGGCGGAAGTAATCGAACAGCAGGCCCTTGGCGATCGCCACCAGAAAGGCCCGGGGCTCGCGCGGCGATAGCAGTTCGTCGCGACCGAGCAGACGCACGAAAGTGTCCTGACTGAGGTCTTCGGCTCGCTGCGGGCACGCCACATTGCGCCGCAGCCACGCCAACAGCCAACCGCGATGGTCGCGATACATCGCACCGACGAGTTCACTGTGAGGGCTTGGGACTGACGACACCAGACGCACCGATTGGGAAATGTTAACCAACGAGAATTGTTCGCGATTCTGGCAGAGGTGGGAATGGTTAGCAATTGGCCACTGGTCGGGTGGCATCAGTAAAACCGCATCATCGTTCTTCGCGAGCAAGCCCGCTCCCACATTGGAAGGCGAAACCCTGTGGGAGCGGGCTTGCTCGCGAAGAGGCCAGAGCAGGCGCTGAGAATCTAAAAGGAGGGCGCCTGCTGCCTGCGCTTCCACTGACTCAACCGTTGCTGCAAATTCAGCGGGCTATGAATCTGCTGCCCCCGCGCCCGGCTGAACAGAATCAACGCCAGCTCCGCCGTGGCCAGGGCATCGGCACTCGCGTTGTGCCGCTCGAACACCTCAAGCTTGAACCACTCGATCCACTCATCCAGTCCGGCCTCGCGGATATTCGCCTGCGGGCAAACCAACGGTGCAATCTCGGCGACATCCAGAAACACCTGCTGCAACTTGTGCCCCAGATGTTCTTTCAGCGCCCGCCCAAGCATGTGCTGATCGAACGGCGCATGAAACGCCAGCACCGGGCTGTCACCGACAAACTCCATGAATTCCACCAACGCCTCGCCCGGCTCGCTGCCAGCGGCGATCGCATTCGGCCCCAGTCCATGAATCAACACGCTGGGGCTGAGCTTCAATTCCCGACATTGCAGCGTGCGTTCAAACTGCTGGCTGAAATCGATCGCGCCGTCCTCGATCACCACCGCGCCAATCGACAGCACCCGATCCTTGTTCAGGTTCAGCCCGGTGGTTTCCAGATCCAGTACCACCCAGCGCTGTTCGCGCAGGCTGCATTCGCTCAATTCGCTGATGGGCGGCAGCTCGGCCAGACGCTGCTGCAGATCCACCGGTACCACCGGGCTTGCCGGACGCAACCAAGAGAACAGGCTCATAGCTGATACCGCAAGGTCAGGCTGCTTTGCAGGCGCTGAGCCTGGCGCAGGGATTCGCGCAGGATGCGTCGATCCAGATGATTGAGACTGTCGGGATCGACCCGATTGGAATACGGCTGATTCTCCCGGGTCTGGAGCTGATGCTGCTGCATGCGCGTTTGCTGGATGAAGTGATAAGCCTCTTCATACGCGGCGCCATCCAGTCGCTCGATGACTTCTTTTTCCACCAGTTGGCGGAAGCGTTCGAGGGTGTTGTTGGCGTCAATGCCGTTGGCCAGCGCAAGTAATCGGGCGCCATCCACGAACGGTGTCAGGCCCTGGACCTTCAGATCCAGCGTAGCTTTTTCACCGTTCTTGCGCGCCAGCACAAACTCGCGGAAACGCCCGACCGGCGGGCGATTGCGCAGGGCGTTGTCGGCCATCATGCGCTGGAACAAACGGTTGTCGGCGACCTGATCGAGAATCCCCCGGCGCAGTTGTGCGCAGCCGCTCTCATCGCCCCAGACCACCCGCAGATCGAAATAGATGCTCGACCCCAAAAGGTTCTCCGGCGTCGCCTCGCGAATGAACGCCGCAAAACGCCGCGCCCATTCCGCCCGGGATAAACACAGCTCCGGGTTGCCGGCCATGATGTTGCCCTTGCACAAGGTGAAGCCACACAGCGCCAGGCTCTGGTTGATCTGCTGGGCCAGTGGCAACAGCTTGCCGCGAATCTGCGCCGCGTGCGCGGCATCGCGGGCGTCGAACAGAATGCCGTTGTCCTGATCGGTGTGCAGCGTCTGCTCGCGGCGGCCTTCGCTGCCGAAACACAGCCAACTGAACGGCACCCCGGGGTCGCCTCTTTCGGCGAGGGTCAACTCGATCACCCGGCACACGGTGTGATCGTTGAGCAGGGTAATGATGTGGGTGATCTGCGTCGAAGATGCGCCGTGGGCGAGCATGCGTTCGACCAGTTGGCCGATCTCACCGCGCAGGGTCACCAATTGTTCGACGCGCTGAGCGCTGCGAATCGTGCGGGCCAGATGCACCAGATCAACGCGCTGCAAGGAAAACAGATCACGCTCGGACACCACGCCGCACAGGCGCTGATCCTTGACCAGACAGACGTGGGCGATGTGCCGTTCGGTCATGGCAATCGCTGCATCGAATGCGCTGTGATCCGGCGAAAGATAGAAGGGCGCACGGGTCATGTGGCGCTCGATGGCTTCGCTGAAATCGCCAACCCCTTCGGCCACTACATGGCGCAGATCGCGCAGGGTGAAAATCCCCAGCGGCGCCTTGTGTTCGTCTACCACCACGATGCTGCCGACCTGCTGTTCGTGCATCAACTTCACCGCTTCACGCAATGGCGTGTCAGGGCCGCACGTCACCGGATGACGCATGGCCAACTCGCCGAGGCGGGTGTTCAGCGAATACTGGGTGCCGAGGGTTTCCACGGCTTTTTGCTGGACTTGCTGGTTGACTTGATCGAGCAGGCTGCTGACCCCGCGCAAGGCGAAGTCGCGGAAGGCGTTGGAGAGGGCGAACAGCTTGATGAACGCCGGTTTGTTCAGTTGCAGGCAAAAGGTGTCTTCACCGGCCAGATGCTCGGTGCGCGTTGCCCGCTCACCCAGCAGCGCGGCGAGGGGAAAACATTCGCCGGTGGTGATTTCAAAGGTGGTTTCGGTGCCGGGCCTGGTGATGTGCTGGCGCTCGCCGACCACCCGCCCCTGTTTGACGACATAGAAGTGTTCGACCGGGCCGTCGGCAGGTTTGATGATGCTTTCACCCTGGCCATAAAAACGCAGTTGGCATTGCTCCACCAGATACGCGAGGTGGGCGTGTTCCATCTGATTGAAGGGCGGGAAGCGCTGGAGGAATTGCAGGGTGCCCTGAATGTTCTGCAACACGGCGGTTTTCCCTGCCTGGGTGAAGGCGTCCGCTTTACTCATAACCATTACCGCAGTCTTTTTTGAATTGTTGTTGTCGGATCGTTGCAGCCATGGTCGACCCCTGCGGGCGGGGTGCCCATTGGACGTAAGTCTAGGTTGGCGATGCCGTTGGGCATATTTGGGAAGTGCCCTACAAAAACAGTCGGAAATTCTCTTGTCCGGCCTCTTGGAAAAAAATCCGACGAAGTGCACATTGAAGCTCTGCTTAGCGATGTCTGACGACTGTGCCAGGTGATTGATTTGAATATTTAGAGAACGCCATGTCCGACCACGATATTTTGAGCGACGCCGAGCGCGAAGCACTCAGCGCTGTGATGCTCGAACCCGATCTGCCGCCGCAGCGTGTCCTGATCGTCGATGACGACAAAGACGCCCGGGAGTTGCTGTCGGAGATTCTGGCGCTGGACGGCATTCGTTGCCTGACCGCTGCCAGTGGCGAAACCGCGCTGAAGATGTTGGCGGAGAAACCTTCGATCGGGTTGGTGATCACTGATCTGCGGATGGGCAATGTCGGCGGGCTGGATCTGATTCGCCAGGTGCGCGAGTCGGTTCGGGCGGCGCTGCCGATCATCATCGTTTCCGGCGATGCGGATGTGAAAGACGCCATTGCGGCGATGCATTTGAGTGTGGTGGATTTTCTGCTCAAGCCGATTGATACGGGCAAGTTGCTCGGGTTGGTCAAACATGAGCTGGGCATAGAGCCTTAGCATCTGTCGATCATTCCCACGCGGAGCGTGGGAACGATCAACACTCCTACATCGGATCACCTGTAGGAGCTGCCGAAGGGGGTGTCAGAAATTTTGTGTTCGGGCATAACATGAGTAAGAGGTGCATGTATGCCAACCAAAAAGAAACCCCTGCGTGACCTACCAAAAATCCCCAAGGAGCTGCTCGAAGAGTTCGGTGAGGGGCTGATTACCGCAGAGGCTATTGAAGACGCTTCTGCGGCCTTCAAGAAGGCCTTGATTGAGCGAGCATTGAGTGCCGAGCTCGGTCACCACCTGGGGTATCCGCCGGGCGCGCAGCGCCCAGAGGATGAAACCAACCAGCGCAATGGCAAAACGGGCAAGACGATTTTGACGGGGGATGGCCCGCTGCGGCTGGAGATTCCCCGTGATCGGGATGGCAGTTTTGCCCCCATTCTGATCCCCAAGCATGAGCGGCGTTACACCGGTTTTGATGACAAGATCATCGCCATGTATGCCCGAGGCATGACCGTTCGAGAAATCCGCGCTTTCCTCTCTGAGCAATACGGGACGGACGTTTCCCATGACTTCATCAGCTCAGTCACGCACGAGGTGATGGAGGAAATTGGTGCGTGGCAACAGCGACCGCTTGAGCCGATGTACCCAGTCATTTTCTTCGATGCGCTGCGGGTCAAGATCCGAGAAGAAGGCCTTGTCCGCAACAAGGCGATTTACTTGGCGCTGGGTGTTTTACCCGATGGAACGCGCGATATTCTTGGTATCTGGATCGAAAACACCGAGGGTGCGAAGTTCTGGATGAAGGTCTTCAACGACCTCAAGACCCGCGGCGTAGAGGACGTGCTGATCGCCGTGACTGACGGTCTCAAAGGCATGCCAGAGGCGCTAAGCGCAGTATTTCCGGCAACAACGCTGCAAACATGCATCGTCCACTTGATCCGCAACAGCCTCGATTACGCGGCGTGGGACAAGCGCCGTGAGCTGGCCAAGGCGCTAAAACCGATCTATCAAGCCATCAACGCAGAAGCGGCTGAGGAAGCACTGGATGCCTTTGAAAATGGCCCTTGGGGTAAGCAATACCCAACGGTGGTGGCGGCCTGGAGACGAGCCTGGGATCGAGTGATTCCATTTTTTGTCTTCCCGCCTGCCATTCGAAAAGTGATCTATACGACCAACGCTATCGAAAGCATCAACGCTCAGCTACGCAAGATCATCAAGACCCGGGGCCACTTCCCGACGGATGACGCAGCGACCAAGCTGATCTGGCTTGGGCTGCGTAACATCACGGCAAACTGGGGCTCGGCGGCTCATGACTGGAAGAGTGCGATGAACCAATTTGCGATTCTGTACGGAGATCGATTTATCAGGCCGACCTGGTAAAACCCGGCCTGCCTGACGGCAGGCCATTACCGGCCCGCACACAAAAAATCTGACACTCTCTGATCAAAATCTTAAACCGGCTGCCCTCGATCAATCTTGCTGCTCAAAATGATTGAAGTCGTGGTCTTCTCAACCCCATCCACACTGCCGATCTGATCCAGCAACTGATCCAGTTGCTCCGGCGAATCGGTGCGCAACCACGCCACATAATCAAACTCGCCACTCACCGCACACAACTGCTGCACCTGCGCCATCGCACTCAGGCGGCGCAACACCTCTTTACCGGAACGCGGCTGCACCTTGATCCCGACATACGCCTGCAACCCACCATCAACCACACGTTGCCCCAAACGCACGCCATAACCGGTAATCACTTTGGCCTTTTCCAACCGCGCCAGGCGTGAAGTCACGGTGGTGCGCGCAATGCCCAACTGCCGGGCGAGCATGGCCACGCTTTCGCGAGCGTTGATTTGCAGGGCGGCGATCAGATGACGGTCGATTTCGTCAAGCACGGGCGGGCGGATGTCGGGCAAGGGCGGCTCCATGGGGCGCGGGTTGGTTGGCCTGCGCATGTTACAGGCTCCGCGGGTGAGATATAGACATCACACAAAAACGGAAAAGCCGCGCAAAGGCACGGCTTTATGGAGCGAATTGCAACTATTGAGCGTAGCGCTGTGCGAAATCGGCAATTTTCTGTGTTGCCTGGAAATCAACCAGTTGTAGGCCACGTGCCTCAATGCTTTCCTTGGCAACTTGTACCGCTTTGCGGTGGCGTGGGGATTCACTTTCCGCAGGAGTGCTTACGGGGATAAGCACGTTTTGCAGCTGGATTATGCCTTCCTGCTCCGCTCTCACGAATTTCATCAGCCACTGATCGCAGTGATCGAGTATTGCGCTGGGCTCTGACTGGTCAAAAGCCAAGGGTTTAATAGCCGCTACGACCTTGTTGCGATGTACCAAGGGAAGATGAAGTTTGGTCAGATCGCCAGTCAGGGTGTCATCGCGAAAACTACGAATAGACGCTTGCGAAAACAATTCTCGAATCTCCCGAACCATGATCTCCTCGCGCCGCTCGCGGCCTATGCCTTGGCGATCTATGTAGCGGTTGAACAGCGTAGCCAAGGTCGCATCGAGGTTTTCCACGAGTATTGATCGTATGGGGCTGAAGCGAATCATCGACTCCTTCGGCTCCGTCATGAATCGAAAGTGGTTAACGATCTGCGATTCTTGAGCGCCTGCTGTCATGAGGCGAATACTGTCCAGTTCGTTTTGGGCTATCTCCATAGCCTTCGCGAATAGGTTGCTGCACTCAAAGAAATGATTGACCCGTTTCAGATTTTTACGAGCGAGTTTGTACTCCATGCGGCCAATAGCAGGTGCCGAGAGAACGATGCCCACATTGGCAAATTCTTCGGTTTCCGCAAAAGGCGCGAAACGCACAATGCTGTAAAGACAGGTGTATTTCATTTCAGGACGCTCCAGAATTCGTCCGATTGGCAAAGCATCAGGCTGCGTTCAATTTTCTCAAGCAGCGTTTCCAGTCCGAGTGCTCCAATGGACTCACACCACTCTTCGGGAATGTCTGAGCATAGGCCACGAAATCGTCCAGCAGTGTCATGCATCCGCTGAGCGTATTCAACTTTGTCGACCAGATCTAAACGCCATTCCCGATTTTCGGGGCCGAACACATGGCTTTCAGCAAACCTTGAAGCATCCAGCGGCCATTGGAATGCCTGGTTGTGATCGATCAGCTGTAGCTGATTGTTGGTACTGCACATCAGAAGATTTGGACGCCCACCAAACGGTCCCAACTGGCGGTCACTGTTACCGACCCAGTAATCAAAAACGAAGACGGCTTTTTGAAGGCTGCTCGGAACCTGTAGTGCTTGTGAATACAGCAGGTCAGCAGCATCGGCGACGTAGGCAAGGGCGTAGCTGTCCCCTGGTCCGAGATCACTGCGAGCTTCCGGGTTATAACGCAACAAGGCTGGATCGACATAGATACAGCCGTGCTCAGGGATCGGTAGGCCGAACTGAGCAGCCAAACGGGCGCAGAGTAGTTCGGCAATGCGTTCGGCGGGCGGTAGTTCCAAGCCTTTGGCCACATAGTGCTTGTCATTGTTTGCACGACACAGGAATGGGCGTGTGATCCCTCCTTCCAGTCGACGAATGATCTCCACCGCTTCTATGTAGTTACTGACGGCCATTCATGGCTCCCTTATAAATCTGCTTGGCAGACAATACTGGTCTGCTTCTCGATGCACCATGCCTCGTAATCATTTCCAGGCTACATATCATTGGATATCAGGTTGTAGTGGCGTCGGTGCCCCGATTCAACGGGGCGCGTGTCGAGGAAAGTAGCGCTAAACCTGCGCTTGATTACGTGTCGTGAATCTCTGATGGTTGATGACCTTCACCACATCATCAATCACCGCTTTGCTCATCGCCGCGAGGAAATAAGCGCCCCAGGCATGACGGTCGGTTTTTTTGTCGTAGGCGGCGTCTTCAGCGAAGGCTTTGACCAGAAATAGCAGGTCGGAGGCTTGGGACAGGGCATCGCCAATCGGGACGCCGGCGCTGACATGGAAGAGGGGTTGGTTGGAGCAGTAGATGAAGGGGGTGAGGCCGATGGTTTTCAGGTCTGAAGGGTGGGGCTGTTTTGTGTCAGGCATGGTGATACTCCTTGGTCCGAGGAGCCGGCCTAAATGTTTCCAAGCGAATAGGTGGCGGCTGTGCGCAGGTTGGAAAACCGGGAACCAAGGAACCGGCACGTCCGAAGACGTCCCACGCACAGCTGCCATAGAAGAGGGCTGTTGCGTTTTGATTCGACGGGTTTCCAATCCCGATCGCTGATCAGCAGCGATGTCCGGAGAGTATCCCGCCGAAGAAATGCCCAACAGGCGCCAAGTCGCCGGAAAACGCAGCTTCGGAATTTGCCTACAGCCTTCGCGGAAGTCGTCCTGCGAAGTCGACCGTACCAAACCATCACCCAAGAAAAAGCCGCGCATTTAGCGCGGCTTTCAATTTGGTGGGCCCACACGGACTTGAACCGTGGACCAAAGGATTATGAGTCCTCTGCTCTAACCAACTGAGCTATAGGCCCTCAGTAGGCCGCGGATTATAGCGACGGTTTCTCGGCTGTGCTATCCGAAAAATCCGATACGGCAATACGCAGAAACGTTGCGGCGAATTCTTCGGGTGGCAGGGGCAGGCTGACGATGTAGCCCTGGATCTGTTCGCAACCTTCGGCGGCGAGAAATTGCTGCTGCGCCTGGGTTTCCACGCCTTCGGCGATGACGGTGAATTGCATGCTCCGGCCCAAGGCGATGATGGCGCGGACAATTGCCGCGTCGTGGGGGTCGTCGGGCAGTCCGCGGACGAAGGACTGGTCGATTTTGAGGATGTCCAGCGGCAGGCGTTTGAGGTAGCTGAGAGAGGAATAGCCAGTGCCGAAGTCGTCGATCGCCAGTTGCACACCGAGGTGTTTGAGCTGGTGCAACACCGCCAGGGCCTCTTCGGCCTGACTCATAATGAAGTTCTCGGTAATTTCCAGTTGCAGTAAATCCGGCCTGAGGCGGTTGTCCTTGAGCAGTTGTTCGATGCGCCCGAGCAGATTCGGCTGGCGCAATTGGGCACCGGCGAGGTTGACCGACAGCGGCCCGAGGCTTTCGTAGATCTGGTTCCACTCGAACATCTGCCGGCAAGCAGTCTCCAGCACCCAATCGCCGATCTGCAGGATCATCCCGTTTTCTTCGGCCAGTGGAATAAAGTGCTCCGGCGGCACGTCGCCAAAGGTCGGGTGTCGCCAGCGGATCAGCGCTTCGGCGCCGACCAGACTGTGGTCGTCGAGACTGATCTTCGGTTGGTAGTAGAGGTGCAGTTCATCACGCTCGATGGCCCGCCGCAGTTCGTGCTCAAGGGCCACGCGCTCGCTGGCCTGTGCGGTGAGGTCACGGGTGTAGCTCTCGACGCGGTTGCGGCCCTTGGCTTTGGAGCGGTACATCGCGGCGTCGGCGTTTTTCACCAGGGTGGCCACGTCGCAACCGTCGCGCGGATAGAGGCTGGTGCCGATGCTGGCGCTGATGAAGAACTCGTGTTCGCCGGCCTGGAACGGCGCGCCGAAGCAGTTGAGCAGTTTGGTGGCGATGTTGTCGGCATCGCTGGCTTGTTGCAGGCCGGGCAGCAGGATGATGAATTCATCACCGCCCAGGCGCGCGACGGTGTCGATGTCGCGCAACTGTTCTTTCAAGCGTACGGCGATGCCCTTGAGCAGCAGGTCGCCGACCGGATGGCCGAGGCTGTCGTTGATGTGTTTGAACCGATCAAGGTCGAGAAACAGCACCGCACCCTGACCGCCGTTTTCCTGCTGGCCGTTCAGCGCCATCAGCAGGCGGCTTTCGAATAGCGTGCGGTTCGGCAGGCCGGTGAGCGGGTCATGGTGGGCCTGATAATCGAGTTTGGCCTGCGCGTGCTTGAGGCTGGAAATGTCGGCAAACACCGCGACAAAGTGGGTGATGAACTTGTCGCGGTTGCGCACGGCGCTGATGGTCAGCCAGCTCGGGTACAGCTCGCCGTTCTTGCGCCGGTTGGAAATCTCGCCTTGCCAATGACCTTCGTCGGTCAACTGGTGCCACATCGCGGCATAAAAAGCGCTGTCGTGCAGACCTGAGGCGAGCAGGCGCGGGGTATGGCCCAGCGCTTCGCTCTCGCTGTAGCCGGTGATCTCGGTGAAGGCACGGTTGACCGCACTGATGTGCTGCTGGGTGTCAGTGATCAATACGCCTTCGGCGGTGCTCTCGAATACGGTGGCAGCCTGTTGCAGTTTTTCCTGCATCAGATGGCGTTCGGTAATGTCCCGGGCAATGGTCAGCATGCAGTCTTCATCGCCGATCGGCAGCGGACGGGCGGACACCTCGCAGAGGCGGATCTGCCCGTCGCTACGGCGGATATGGCAGCTGAAATCACGGACGAAACCGTCGCGGTGCAGCAGGTCGAGCATCTGTTTACGTTCGTTGAGGTTGACCCAGATCCCCAGGTCCAGCGCCGAGCGATCCACCGACATGGCGCTGTTAAACCCGGTTATACGGCTGAAACCTTCGTTGACCTCGAGCAGCAAACCGTCGCTCTGGCGTGACAGCAGCAAGCCGTCCGGCGAAGCATGAAACGCCTTGGCGAACTTCTCTTCCGAGGTTTGCAGTTGCTGTTGGGTTTCCTTGAGTTGGGTGATGTCGCGCACTACCACCACCAGAGCGGGCGTGGTGTCGAGGTCGAACGGTTCGGCGGAAATCAGGCCGGTGAACACCTGGCCATTGTTACGTCGAAAGGGCATCTCCAGGTTACGAATGCTGCCAGCCTGCAAGCGCTGCAACAGCCCCGGCCCGACACCGGGAATGCCCCAGATATTCAGGTCGGTAGCGGTCAGGCCGATGATGTCCTCGGCTTTCAGCCCGATTTGTTCCTCAAAGGCTTCGTTGACCTCCAGCAAGCAGCCGTCGGATAGTCGTGCGATCACCAGAATGTCCGGGCATTGCTGGAATACCGAGGCGAATTTCTGCTCCGACAGGCGCAAGGCTTCCTCGGTGCGCTTGGTTTCGCTGATGTCGATCATCAGCCCGCGCATCACCGGTTCATGGCCGTGTTCAATGAGGCTGACGATGTCGCGTACCCACAGGCAGCGGCCGTCAGCGGTGATCACCCGGTAATCGAGGCTGTGATCGCGCCCGGCCAGCACTTCGTGATCGCAGAAACTCTGGGCGCGGGTCAGATCCGCCGGGTGGATGATGTTGCGCCAGAAGCCCGGTATCAGCCAGTGCGACAGTGGGTAGCCGAGCAGATCTTCAGCGTGTGGCGACACATAGCTGTAAGTGAAGTCGCTCATCCGCGCTTCCCAGGCGATGGCCGACAGGCTTTCGACCAGACCTCGATAGTGGTATTCGCTGCTGCGCAGCTCTTGTTCGAGGTCGATGCGGCGGGCGATCTCGGAACTCAGGCGTCGGTTGATACGGATCACCACTGCCAGGATGATCATCAGCAACAACAGGCCGGGCAGGCCATAAACCAAGAGATCGGACCAGAAAGTTCGATGATCAAGGACGTTGCCGACCCAGTGCTCCTGAATGCTGCTGATTTGCGCCGGAGTCATGTCGGCCAGGACTTTGTCCAGAATGCCCACCAGCATCTTGTTATCCCGCGGTACGGCCATCGCCAGTTGATAGCGATACGGGGTTTCGCCGCTGACGTACAAACCGTCGAGCTTCAGCTGGCGCAGGCTCCAGACGCTGGACGCGAGGTCGCCGACCACGGCGTCCACTTCGTCCGTCGCCAGCGCCTGTAGCGCTGAACTGACGTTAGGCATGGCTACCAGGTTCAGATCTGGATGGTGGGTACGCAATAGTTCGTGAGGCGCGTAGTTTTCCACCACGGCTATCTTCAGGCCGTACAGATCTTCGATTTTTCGCGGTTGTGCGCCGCCGACGTGGGCGAGGATGACGATCGGGAAGTCGAGATAAGGGCGGGTGAAGGACAGATAGGTCTGGCGCTCCGGCGTGGACATGATCCCTGGCAGCAGGTCGATCTTGCCCTGTTTCACCTGTTCCAGCACGACGGTCCAGCTCACCGGCTCGATGGGCGTCAGTTTGATCGCCAGGGCCTGGCGAATGACATCGATATAGTCAGCCGCCAGGCCCTGATAGCGGGCCTGGTCGTCACGAAACTCAAAGGGCGGCCACGACGCATCTACACCCAGTTTCAGGTCCGGGTGAGCCGCCAGCCAGCTACGTTCTTCATCGGTCAGAGTCAGCGCGTCAGCCGTTGCGGTCCAGATCATCAGTGACAGCAAAAAAAGCACGGACGCCAATCTGTGCATAACGCTCTCGTTATGGCTCGGGGGTAATTGTTTCGAGTGTAGACGGGGTATGCGGGGGAGGGGCGGTGCGGGGATTTAATCTGCCCTAAAAACAAAACCCCCGGCCTGGGCCGGGGGTTCTGGTATCACTCGTCGAGGAAGGAGCGCAAATGCTCGCTTCGCGTCGGGTGGCGCAGCTTGCGCAGCGCCTTGGCTTCGATCTGACGGATCCGCTC
This sequence comes from Pseudomonas baetica, assembly GCF_002813455.1. Lineage (NCBI taxonomy): Bacteria > Pseudomonadati > Pseudomonadota > Gammaproteobacteria > Pseudomonadales > Pseudomonadaceae > Pseudomonas > Pseudomonas baetica. The sequence continues at coordinate 4,091,409 of NZ_PHHE01000001.1, forward strand.
ACGCGTTACGTCAAACTGTTTGCCCACTTCTTCGAGCGTATGGTCGGTGTTCATGTCGATACCGAAACGCATGCGCAGTACTTTGGCTTCACGGGCAGTGAGGCCGGACAGCACTTCGCGAGTCGCTTCTTTCAGGCTCTCAACAGTGGCGACATCGATTGGCGACTGCATGGTCGAGTCTTCGATGAAGTCACCCAGATGGGAGTCTTCGTCATCACCAATCGGGGTTTCCATGGAGATCGGCTCTTTAGCGATCTTCAATACCTTGCGGATCTTGTCCTCAGGCATTTCCATGCGTTCGCCCAGCTCTTCCGGGGTCGGTTCGCGACCCATTTCCTGCAACATCTGCCGGGAAATACGGTTGAGCTTGTTGATCGTCTCGATCATGTGCACCGGAATACGGATGGTGCGGGCCTGGTCGGCGATCGAGCGAGTGATCGCCTGACGGATCCACCAGGTGGCATAAGTCGAGAACTTGTAACCACGACGGTATTCGAACTTGTCGACCGCTTTCATCAGGCCGATGTTGCCTTCCTGGATCAGATCGAGGAATTGCAGGCCGCGGTTGGTGTACTTCTTGGCGATCGAGATCACCAGACGCAAGTTCGCTTCAACCATCTCTTTCTTCGCGCGGCGGGCCTTGGCCTCACCGATCGACATGCGACGGTTGATGTCCTTGATTTCAGCAATGGTCAAACCGGTTTCGGTTTCCAGCGCCGTCAGCTTCTGCTGGCAACGGATGATATCCGGCTGAACACGGCCGATGGCTTCGGCGTATTTGCTCTTGCCTTTGGCCAGGGCGTCGGACCAGCTTTCGTCGACTTCGTTGCCCGGGAACTGGCGCAGGAAGTCGGCGCGTGGCATACGTGCATCACGTACACACAGTTGCATGATCGCGCGCTCTTGCTGACGCAGACGATCCAGGGCACTGCGAACACGCTCGACCAGGCCTTCGAATTGCTTCGGTACCAGTTTGATCGGCATGAACAGCTCGGCCAGTGCCAACAACTCGGCAATCGCTGCCTTGTTGCTGCGACCGTGCTTCTTCAGCGCCTTGCGGGTGATTTCCATCTGATCGGACACAGCGCCAAAGCGCTGGGCAGCGATAACCGGATCCGGACCGCTTTCGGCTTCTTCTTCGTCATCGGAAGATTCGGCTTCGTCGTCGTCCTCGGCGTCGTCAGCCTTGGCGGCTTTCGGATCGACCGGCGGCGGCACTTCTGCCGCAGGTGGCGCAATGCCGTCGTCCGGGTCGATATAACCGCTCAGGACGTCGGACAGGCGACCACCTTCGGTGGTGACGCGAGTGTACTCGGAGAGGATGTGGTCTACCGTGCCAGGGAAGTGCGCGATTGCGCTCATCACTTCACGGATGCCCTCTTCGATACGCTTGGCGATTTCAATTTCGCCTTCACGAGTCAGAAGCTCGACTGTACCCATTTCACGCATGTACATGCGCACAGGGTCAGTAGTGCGACCGATATCGGTCTCCACCGCTGCCAACGCGGCTGCTGCTTCTTCCGCAGCGGCCTCATCGGTATCGGCGTCGGCCAACATAAGGGCGTCCGCATCCGGAGCACTCTCGTGTACGGGGATCCCCATGTCGTTAATCATGCGGATGATGTCTTCCACCTGCTCAGGATCTGAAATATCCTCGGGCAGGTGGTCGTTGACCTCGGCGTAAGTCAGATACTTCTGCTCACGGCCCAGTTTGATCAACTCAATAATACGAGACTGCTGTTGCGCTTTTCCGGACATAACACCCTATCCACTGAAGGTCTTGGCGGGCAAAAAACAAGCCGAGGATTATACCTGAGCTATGACCTCACGCGCCAGTTGAGGTCGGGTTTGATGCGGAAACATTGCGACTTAGTAGGTCGCGCAGTTGATTTTTCTCTTCGATGCTCAATTCGCTTTGACGCGCTTTTCTGAGCAACTGTTCCAGATTTCGCTCGCGTTGGCGGGCTGACAAGCTAGTAATGGTGTCGAAAAACTGTTGTTCAAGGTTATCTCCGTCAATCAGCCATTCCTTTTCTGCCAGCGCCTTGAGCAAACGCCCCTGTTCAGTGCCGTGCCATCGCGCGATCAACTGAAATGAGTTTAGCTTGGGATTCTTCTGTACGGCTTCGAGCAGCGCCACAAGCAACTGGGCATTGGTCTGATTTTCGTCCGCAATGTGCCCGGCGTCCTCGACGCGTTCGGCCAACTGCGGGTGATGAAGCAGTGTGCGCAGGGCGGTCAGGGTTGGCGACTCGACGCCAATCGGCGTTCGCGGGCGTTGCTGATCGCGATCGCCGCCACGCTTGCCGTTCTTGTCCCAGGGCTTCTTGTCCCACTTTTTGCCGCCGGCGCCGGGTTTCTTCGGCGTCCATTCCTGCTGCGGCACGTACATGTCCTGTGCCTGCGGCTGATGGTAGTTGCTGTAGTCCGGCATTGCGTCGTAATCGATGCCCGGATCATAGGCGGGTGGCGCTTCCTGCGGCGCGCTTTGTGCGAGCTGACTGACGGTTTCGCTGCTCAGGCCAGTGATTTCGGTCAGGCGCTGACGCATCAGGATGCGCAGGTTGGCGCCCGGCACTTTGTCGATCAGCGGTGCGGCGAGGGTGGCCATGTGTGCCTTGCCTTCGAGCGAGCGCGGATCGGCTTCCTCGGTCAGTTGCTGGAAGAAATAATCCGCCAGCGGCTGCGCATGCTGATTGATGCGGGCCTTGAAAGCGTCGGTGCCTTCGGCGCGAACCAAGGTGTCCGGGTCTTCGCCCTCGGGCAGGAACAGGAATCGCGCACGGCGCCCGTCTTGCAGGCATGGAAGTGTTGCCTCCAGCGCGCGCCAGGCGGCGTTGCGTCCGGCCTGGTCGCCGTCGAAGCAGAACAAAACGTTCGGTACGACCCGGAACAGGCGTTTCAAGTGTTCTTCGCTGGTCGCCGTGCCCAGCGTTGCGACGGCATTACGCAATCCTTGCTGGGCAAGGGCGATGACGTCCATATAGCCCTCGACGACGATGATTTCGTCGAGGTTGCGGTTGTTCTTGCGAGCTTCATAAAGGCCGTAGAGTTCCTGGCCTTTATGGAAAACCGGGGTTTCCGGCGAGTTCAGGTACTTCGGCTTGTCGTCGCCGAGTACTCGGCCACCGAAAGCGATGATGCGCCCACGCGTATCGCGGATCGGGAACATCACGCGATCGCGGAAGCGGTCATAGCGTTTGCCGGTTTCGGCGTTCTCGATCAGCAGGCCGGCGTCGATCATGGCCTTCTGTTGCAAAGTATCGCTGCTCAAATGCTTGAACAGGTTGTCCCAGCCGGGTGGTGCAAAGCCGAGGCCGAAATCCCGGGCGATCTCGCCGGTCAGACCGCGGCCCTTAAGATAGTCCACGGCGGCTTTGCGCGATGGGTGGCTCTTGAGTGCCTGCCGGTAAAAGTCGGCAGCGGCGGTGAGCAGCGGATACAGCGGCGAATCGGTCGGCTGCCGCGGTTTGTGCGAGCGGCCGCTTTCTTCGCGAGGGATTTCCATGCCGGCGGCTTTCGCCAGATCTTCGACTGCCTGGGGGAAATCCAGGTTGTCGTGATCCATGAGGAAGCCGAGGGCGTTGCCGCCGGCGCCGCAGCCGAAGCAGTAATAGAACTGCTTGTCGGGACTGACACTGAAGGATGGGGTTTTTTCTTTGTGAAACGGGCAGCAGGCCGTGTAGTTCTTGCCGGCTTTTTTCAATTGCACACGCGAGCTGACCACGTCGACGATGTCGGTGCGGTTCAGGAGGTCGTCAATAAAGCTCTGGGGAATCAGCCCGGCCATCGCGTTCTCGTCGTCTGCGCTGTAATGAGTCCGATGCGAAGGGCTGCCGGACGCGGGTCGTTGTTTGAAGCACGCAAAATTTGCGGCTCGACCGGTGTCGTCTGCGTAATCGCTGTCGGGAAGTGTATCTGCCGAAAATCCACTGACGTTAGTACCAATCAGTCTTCGACTATTTGAAAGTGTTGCGCTGAATCCGCTGACGGCCGGTTAATGGCCTCGGATAGCTCAATAAAGCGGGCACGCATGCAGGTGCCTTGGGCTGATCGTCGTGAGAGGAATCAGTGGGTGTGCTCGTCAGTAGCCTTGAAAGACTCGTCAGAAAAGACGTGCACCGCTGGCAAAAGAGCCAGGTCTGACGCGTGAAGCAGATTTGTCTTGGTCGCATCTGCGGCTTCGACGGTGAAGCATCAAGCGTTTTACGCAAATGCCATTAGCCCGGCTGAGAGCCGGGCTTAGGCAAGAAGCTTGCTACGAACGTCTGTGTATTAGTACAGACGAACGGCGCGGCGCTGTTCGCGCTGAACTTTCTTGGCGTGACGCTTAACAGCGGCTGCTGCTTTGCGCTTACGCTCAGAAGTTGGCTTCTCGTAAAATTCGCGGCTACGAACTTCAGCCAGTACACCGGCTTTTTCGCAGGAGCGCTTGAAACGACGCAGAGCTACGTCGAAGGGTTCGTTCTCTTTAACTTTGACGGCTGGCATCCAGAGCTACCTTCATTCATTACCGGGGTCAACATCCTCGCGGCAAAAGAGCACTTGAAGACGTCGGTTTTTAAGGGTTGCGGATGTTAACCCCTCATCGCTCGGAATGCAAAGCCTCTGATCGAAAACCGCTGGTCGGGGGATCACGCGGGGACTATTATGCGCGCCTTCGAATTCAGCCTAAACAAGGCGCAAACCCATGCTAGTACTGGGATTAGAAACCTCCTGCGACGAGACCGGCGTCGCATTATATGACAGTGAGCGCGGTCTGCTTGCCGACGCGCTGTTCAGTCAGATCGACCTGCATCGTGTGTATGGCGGTGTGGTGCCGGAGCTGGCCTCGCGTGACCACGTCAAACGTATGCTGCCCTTGATTCGTCAGGTGTTGGCCGAAGCCGACTGTGTGCCGACCGAGATCGACGCGATCGCCTACACCGCGGGTCCTGGCCTGGTGGGCGCGCTGTTGGTCGGTGCTTCCTGCGCTCAGGCGCTGGCATTTGCCTGGGGCATTCCGGCGCTCGGCGTACATCACATGGAAGGCCATTTGCTGGCGCCGATGCTGGAGCCCACACCGCCACAATTCCCGTTCGTCGCTTTGTTGGTCTCCGGCGGTCATACGCAGCTGGTTCAGGTTGATGGCATCGGCCAATACACGCTGCTCGGCGAGACCCTCGACGACGCGGCCGGTGAAGCTTTCGACAAGACTGCGAAGATGATGGGCCTCAATTACCCCGGCGGGCCGGAAATCGCCAAACTCGCGGAGAAGGGCGTCGCAGGACGTTTCACTTTTCCGCGTCCGATGTGTGATCGCCCGGGGCTGGAATTCAGCTTCAGCGGTCTGAAGACCTCGGCGCTCAACACCTGGCAGCAGCGCATCAGCGCCGGGGACGACAACGAGCAAGCCCGTTGCGACATCGCGCTGGCGTTCCAGCAGGCCGTGGTGGAGACTTTGACCATCAAGTGCAAGCGGGCCCTGAAACAGGCGGGCATGAAGCGTCTGGTCATCGCAGGCGGCGTCAGCGCCAACAAGGCTTTGCGTGTTTCGCTGGAGAAAATGCTCAGCGACATGCAGGGCGATGTGTTTTACGCCCGTCCCGAGTTCTGCACCGACAACGGTGCGATGATTGCGTTTGCCGGTTGCCAGCGTTTGCAGGCCGGTCAGCAGGAAAGTCTGGCGATCAGCGTGCAGGCGCGCTGGCCGATGGAGCAGTTGTCGGCCCTGTGATGAACGGCGCTCACGAGCGGTATTTAAAAATGCCGTTCGCGCCCGGCAAACAGGTCGCGTAGATTGCCGCGATGGCGCCAGACGATCAGCAGCGTCAGCGCGCTCATCGGCAACAGCGCCTCTGGCTCCTGCCACGCAAGTAACGGCAGGGTCAGCGGCGTGGCAATCAGCGCCGCCAGCGAGCTGGTACGGGTCAGGTAGAACGTCAGCAGCCAGGCGCACACCGCCAGCAGCGCAGCAGGTGGATACAGGCCCAGCAACATGCCGGCTGCGGTGGCGACACCTTTGCCGCCGCGAAAGCGGAAGTACACCGGGAACAGGTGACCGATCACGGCACACACGCCGATCCACGCCTGATCCTGCAGCGATAGACCGACAGCCGATGCGATCAGTACCGGCAGCAGGCCTTTGCATAGATCACCCAGCAGGGTCAGGATCGCCAGTTTGCGGCCGGCCAGGCGCAGCATGTTGGTGGCGCCGGCATTGCCCGAGCCACTCATTCGCGGATCCGGATTTCCGGTCAGGCGGCTGAGCAAAATGGCGAAGGACAGCGAGCCGAGCAGGTAGGCGAGAGTCGCCAGTAACCAAAACATGCTAACTATTCCGGGCGAGGACGCCCTGATTCTAACGGCGCATTGCGCCCTTGTCGTGCAGCGGAGAAAAGTGCTTGGACAGAGTGTTTATCGAGGGCCTGGAAGTTGACACCGTGATCGGTGCCTACGACTGGGAGCGCGGCATCCGACAGTGTCTGCGACTTGATCTGAGCTTCGCCTGGGATAATCGCCCGGCCGCCGCCGGTGATGACCTGACCCTGGCGCTCGATTACGCCAGCGTTTCCACGCGCATCCAGGCCTTTGCCGAGCAATCTCAGTATCAGTTGGTCGAGACCTTCGCCGAGCGCCTGGTCGAGGTGCTGATGAGCGAATTCAAGATCACTTGGGTGCGCCTGAAGCTGACCAAGCCCGGCGCAGTACCGGCCGCCAAGGGCGGTGTGGGAGTGGAGATCGAGCGCGGATGTCGCTGACTCAGGTGTATCTCGGGTTTGGTAGCAATATCGAGCGCGAAACCCATTTGCGCGCCGGTCTTGAAGCATTGGCGACGTTTCTGGTGGATATCCGCTGTTCGGCGGTTTTCGAGAGTCAGCCAGTGGGAATCAAGAGCGGGCTTTTCTTCAACTTTGTGGTGTCGGCCTATACCGATCTGCCGTTGATGGAGCTGGATCGTCGCTTGAAGCTCATCGAGGCGGATAACGGTCGCTATGCACCGGATCGCAAGGGCTTGCCGCTGGATATCGACGTGCTGCTGTACGGAGATCTGGTGGGCAATTTCGACGGATTGGTTCTGCCGCGGGCAGAAATCCTGAAAAATGCCTTTGTGTTGTGGCCGCTGTCGCTGATTGCGCCGGATCGCGTGCATCCGGGTGTGGGAAAAAGCTTCGCCACGCTGTGGGCTGAGGCGAAGATTGATCAGGTGTTGGCGCCGGTGGGGTTTGAGTGGCGGGGCGAGCAGCTCACGTCTTCGGATTTGCGTTGAATTGACTGGCGCCTTCGCGAGCAAGCCCGCTCTCACAGGGGAATGCATTCCAAAATGTGGGAGCGGGCTTGCTCGCGAAGCTTTTCACGCAGACGCCGCGTCTTTGTAAGCCTTCAACGCCTTCAGTCGTTCACGCTTGAGCGCTTCGCCTAGCTCCGGCCCCTTGAACCCCTTCTCCAGCAACGGTTGCGCCGCCACGCCGCGGGCCACATTGGCCGCGCCACGCAGGTAATCCGCCTGTGGGTAACTTCTCTGCTCAAGCCCTTTGCGCCCCCTTGCGTCCATCTCGCATGCGGCAACGAACTCCTCAAAGCGCTGCGGTCGGCGATACACATCGAAGCTCTGCAGCAGCTCCAGCAAAGTCGAAGCTTTCAGCTCCAGGGCGCGATGTCCATGGGTGTGGTACTGACCGACCAGCAATGCCAACTCCTGACAGTCCTTCGGTACCTTGAAGCGCTCATTGACCGCTTTGATCGGCTTTAACCCTTTGTGCTCGTGGGCGATATGTCGCGGCCATTCTGCTTCCGGGGTCAGGCCCTTGCCGAGGTCGTGCAGCAGACAAGCCCAGCGCACGGTCAGCGGCTGTTTGTGCAGCGCTGCTTGCTCCAGCACGCTGAGAGTGTGGATGCCGCTGTCGATTTCCGGGTGGTGTATTTCTGGCTGCGGCACGCCGAACAGCACATCGACTTCGGGCATCAACTCTTTCAAAGCGCCGCAATCGCGCAGCACCTGAATGAATACCTGCGGGTGATCTTCCATCAACGCCTTGGATATTTCTTTCCAGCTGCGTTCTGCCGTCAGCGCTTGCAGCTCGCCGGATTCGCTGAGCTGTCGCATCAACTCCAGGGTTTCGCAGGCAACTGTAAAACCAAGCCCGGCATAGCGGGCAGCAAAGCGGGCAACGCGTAATACACGCAAAGGATCTTCGGCGAATGCCGGGGATACGTGGCGCAGAATTCGATCTTCGAGATCGCGCTGACCGTTATACGGGTCGATCAGATGCTGGTAACTTTCATCATCTTCGGCGACGGCCATGGCGTTAATGGTCAGATCGCGGCGGATCAGGTCCTCTTCAAGCGTGACCTCAGGGCTGGCGTGAAAAGTAAACCCGCCGTAACCGCGCCCGCTCTTGCGCTCGGTGCGGGCGAGGGCATATTCCTCACCGGTTTTTGGGTGAAGAAATACCGGGAAGTCTGCACCGATCGCGCGGTAACCCAGACCGAGCATCTTTTCTGCCGTCGTGCCGACCACTACCCGATCAATATCGGTGACCGGTTTGCCCAGCAAACGATCGCGTACCGCGCCGCCGACCTTATAAATCTGCATAAAAAACCTCCATTAGCCCGACAGGATAACCCTTGCGTCGCGCTTTCGGAGGCCGAAACGGGATCAAAGATGAATGACGGCCAAGTCGAGCCGACCGTAATCGCCTTCGCTGTGCTCACTGCGTGGCGGTACGTGATGGGTTTTCATGATCTGGTCGCCTTGCAGGGTTTCCAGATGAATGTCGAAGCCCCACAAGCGATGCAGGTGTTTGAGCACCTCTTCGGTGGAGTCGCCCAGAGGCTTGCGATCGTGTTGCTGGTGGCGCAAGGTCAGTGAGCGATCACCGCGACGATCGATGCTGTATATCTGCACGTTTGGCTCGCGATTGCCGAGGTTGTATTGCGCGGCCAGGGTTTCGCGGATGATTCGATAACCGGTTTCGTCATGGATCGCCGGTACCAGCAGATCGTCCTTCTGGTCATCATCGAGGATGCTGAACAGCTTCAGATCGCGGATCACTTTCGGTGACAGATACTGCAGGATAAAACTCTCGTCCTTGAAGCTGCTCATGGCGAACTTGATGCTCGACAGCCAATCGGTCCCGGCAATATCCGGAAACCAGTGACGGTCTTCCTCAGTGGGTTCTTCGCACATGCGCCGGATGTCACGGTACATGGCAAAGCCCAGCGCATAGGGGTTGATGCCGCTGTAGTAGGGGCTGTCGAAACCGGGCTGGAACACCACGCTGGTGTGCGACGTCAGGAACTCCATCATGAAACCGTCGGTGACCAGGCCTTCGTCGTACAGGTCATTCATCAGCGTGTAGTGCCAGAATGTCGCCCAGCCTTCGTTCATCACTTGAGTCTGACGTTGTGGATAAAAGTACTGCGCGATCTTGCGCACGATCCGCACGATCTCGCGCTGCCAAGGCTCTAGCAGTGGTGCGTGCTTCTCGATGAAGTACAGAATGTTTTCCTGCGGCTCGGCCGGGAAGCGCGCGTTGTCCTTGTCGCTGTACTTGTCCGCGCCTTTGGGGATGGTGCGCCATAGATCGTTGATCTGCTTTTGCAGGTGTTCTTCACGATCCTTCTGCCGCCGCCGTTCCTCCTCGGCGGAAATCGGGTACGGACGTTTGTAGCGGTCAACGCCGTAGTTCATCAGCGCATGACAGGAGTCCAGCAAGTCTTCCACCGCATCGATGCCGTGGCGCTCCTCGCATTGCATGATGTACTGCTTGGCGAACACCAGGTAATCAATGATCGAGCTGGCGTCGGTCCAGGTGCGGAACAGGTAATTGCCCTTGAAGAAACTGTTGTGACCGTAGCACGCGTGAGCCACCACCAGCGCCTGCATGCAGATGGTGTTTTCTTCCATCAGGTAGGCAATGCACGGATCGGAGTTGATCACGATCTCGTACGCCAGGCCCATCTGTCCGCGGCTGTAGGATTTTTCCGTGCTGAGGAAGTGCTTACCGTAGGACCAGTGGTGGTAACCCAGCGGCATGCCCACCGAGGCATACGCGTCCATCATCTGCTCGGCGGTGATCACTTCGATCTGGTTGGGATAGGTGTCCAGCGCATAGCCGGCCGCGATACGGGCGATTTCGCGGTCGTAGGTCTGGATCAGCTCGAATGTCCATTCGGAGCCGGTGGAAATGGGTTGGCGCTTCTGCTCTTTGGCGGTCATGTCACTAACCTGCGCTGGAAGAGTTCACGGAAGACCGGATAGATATCCCCGGCCGAGACCAGCTGCTGCTGGGCAAACGTGTCGGAAAAGGCTTCGGCGATGCGTTCGTATTCGTACCACAAGGCCTGATGTTCGCGCGGGGTGATCTCCACGTAAGTGTAGTACTGCACAAACGGCATGATCTGGTTGATCAGGATGTCGCGGCAGATCGGCGAGTCGTCGTTCCAGTTGTCACCGTCGGAAGCCTGCGCCGCGTAAATGTTCCACTCGTTGCTCGGGTAACGCTCGGCCATGATCTCCTGCATCAGTTTCAGGGCGCTGGAAACGATGGTGCCGCCGGTTTCCCGTGAGTAGAAAAACTCCTCTTCGTCGACTTCCCGAGCGCTGGTGTGATGGCGGATGAACACGACGTCGATCTTGTCGTAGTTCCGTTTCAGAAACAGGTACAACAGGATGAAAAAGCGTTTGGCGATGTCCTTGGTCGCCTGGGTCATCGAGCCGGAGACGTCCATCAGGCAAAACATCACGGCTTTCGAACTGGGGTTCGGCTGCTTGATCAGCAGGTTGTATTTGAGGTCGAAAGTGTCGAGGAACGGCACGCGATGAATACGTGCACTGAGTTTCTCGATTTCCGCCTCGAGTTCCTGAATATCGCCGAAGTTGTCCGGTTCTTCGCGTCTCAGGCGCTCAAGTTCCGCCTTGGCTTCACGCAGTTTTGCCCGGCTGCTGCCCGACAAGGCAATGCGCCTTGCATGGGCCGAGCGAAGGGTGCGGATGATGTTGATCCGCGACGGGTTGCCTTCGTTGCTGATCCCGGCCCGCACGGTTTTGAAGGTGTCGGTGCCGCTCAGATTGCGTTTGACCAGGTTTGGCAGTTCGAGGTCTTCGAACATGAATTCGAGGAATTCTTCCTGAGTGATCTGGAAGACGAATTCGTCCATGCCCTCGCCGGAGTTGCCGGCCTTGCCCGGGCCGCGTCCGCCACCGCCTCCCGGCGGGCGGGCGATGTGTTCGCCGGCGGTGAATTCCTTGTTACCCGGATGCACCACGGTCTGCTTGCCGCCACGGCCGTGGTGAAGCACCGGTTCGTCGATGTCGCGACCGGGAATGCTGATCTGTTCGCCGTGTTCCATATCAGTGATGGAGCGCCGGCTGACTGCCTCTTCGACAGCCTTCTTGATGTGATCACGGTAACGCCGCAGGAAACGCTGGCGGTTCACCGTGCTCTTGTTCTTGCCATTGAGACGTCGGTCGATCACATAGCTCATACGTGGCCCTCCGGGCAGCTTCAAGTTGTGAGCTGCGCGCTGCAAGAACAAACAGCGACCCTGCTTTCAAGGTTCACGCGTTTTGTTCTTGCCGCTCGCAGCTTGAAGCTTGTAGCTGTTTTACTGCGATTTCCGGACCCGTAGGTACCATTCGGACAGCAGACGTACCTGTTTGTCGGTGTAGCCGCGTTCGACCATTCGAGTGACGAAGTCGTTGTGCTTCTGTTGATCCTCTTTGCTGGCCTTGGCATTGAAGCTGATGACTGGCAGCAGATCTTCGGTGTTCGAGAACATTTTCTTCTCGATGACCACCCGCAGTTTTTCGTAGCTGAGCCAGGTCGGGTTTTTGCCGTTGTTGTTGGCCCGTGCGCGCAGTACGAAGTTGACGATTTCGTTGCGGAAATCCTTCGGATTGCTGATGCCCGCCGGTTTTTCGATTTTCTCCAGTTCTTCGTTCAGGGCGACGCGGTTGAGGATCTCGCCGGTTTCCGGATCGCGGTATTCCTGATCCTGAATCCAGAAGTCCGCGTACAGCACGTAGCGGTCGAAGATGTTCTGGCCGTACTCGCTGTAAGACTCGAGATACGCGGTCTGGATTTCCTTGCCGATGAATTCGATATAACGCGGGGCCAGGTATTCCTTCAGGTAGCGCAGATAACGTTCACGGGTTTCGGCCTGGAACTGTTCCTGTTCGATCTGTTGTTCCAGCACATACAGCAGATGCACCGGGTTGGCGGCGATTTCGTGCGGATCGAAGTTGAACACCTTGGACAGGATCTTGAACGCAAAGCGGGTCGAAAGACCGTTCATGCCTTCGTCGACACCGGCCGAGTCGCGGTATTCCTGGATTGATTTGGCTTTCGGATCGGTGTCCTTGAGATTTTCGCCGTCGTACACGCGCATCTTCGAATAGATGTTGGAGTTTTCCGGCTCTTTGAGGCGTGACAGTACGGTGAACTGCGCCAGCATCTTCAAGGTGTCCGGCGCGCAATGGGCCTTGGCCAGGGAGCTGTTGAACAGCAGTTTGTCGTAGATCTTCACCTCATCGCTCACGCGCAGGCAGTACGGCACTTTGACGATGTAGATCCGGTCGATGAAGGCTTCGTTGTTCTTGTTGTTGCGGAAGGTGTGCCACTCCGATTCGTTGGAGTGGGCCAGCAGAATCCCGGTGAACGGAATCGCGCCGAGGCCTTCGGTACTGTTGTAGTTGCCTTCCTGAGTGGCGGTCAGCAGTGGGTGCAGCACCTTGATCGGTGCCTTGAACATTTCGACGAATTCCATCAGACCCTGGTTGGCGCGGCACAGCGCACCGGAGTAGCTGTAGGCGTCGGCGTCGTTCTGTGGGTATTCCTCGAGTTTGCGGATGTCGACCTTGCCGACCAGAGCGGAGATGTCCTGGTTGTTCTCGTCGCCAGGTTCGGTCTTGGCCACGGCGATCTGGTTGAGGATCGACGGGTACAGTTTGACCACGCGGAACTGACTGATGTCGCCGCCGAATTCGGCCAGGCGTTTGGTCGCCCATGGCGACATGATGGTGTTCAGGTAGCGCCGCGGGATGCCAAAGTCTTCCTCAAGGATCGCGCCATCTTCGGTGGCGTTGAACAGACCCAGCGGGGACTCGAACACCGGCGAGCCCTTGATCGCATAGAACGGCACTTTCTCGATCAGCTGTTTGAGCTTCTCGGCCAGGGACGACTTACCGCCGCCGACCGGGCCAAGCAGGTAAAGGATCTGTTTCTTCTCTTCCAGGCCTTGGGCGGCGTGGCGGAAATACGACACGATCTGGTCGATGCATTCTTCCATCCCGTGGAAGTCTTCAAAGGCCGGGTAGCGACGAATCACCTTGTTGGAGAAGATGCGCGACAGCCTCGAGTTGGTCGAGGTGTCGAGCAACTCTGGCTCACCGATGGCCAGCAGTAGACGCTCGGCGGCGGAAACGTAGGCGCTGCGATCCTTTTTGCACAGTTCCAGATACTCCTGCAGCGAGAGTTCTTCCTGGCGTGTGGACTCGAAGCGTTGTTGGAAGTGGCTAAAGATACTCATGACGTCACCTCGCTCGATACGTGGAGCCGACGCCGGATCACTCAGTCGCTGCTGGCAAACAACTGCTGTGGCAGCTGTTTGTTTACCCCCCAGAACACTTTCACGACCGACAATCGTGAAAGTCACTCCCGATGACCCGTGCGCCGGTGTACCGGCTCTCCCCTGTTTTGGATGGCCTGGGCTTAAGGATAGTTGGGAATTCGCGAGGTAAAGGCGAGATACGTAATTATGTGTGGCAGACCGTTCGTCTGCCGCGCGCAGGCCCACGGGAGCCGGGGCCTGCGCATGACAAAAAAATTATTCGGCGGTGCCTTGCGCAGTTTCCGCAGGATAAGTCGTACGCCACAGCTCGAAGCCGCCGTCCATGCTGTAGACGTCAGAAAAGCCTTGGCTTATCAGGTAGGCTGCGGCGCCCTGGCTGGAGTTGCCGTGATAGCAGACGACCACCGTCGGCGCATCGAGGTCGGCGCCTTGAATGAAAGCGTGCAGCGAATGGTTGTCCAGGTGCTTCGAGCCACTGATGTGCAGGGCGGCAAAAGTCGCAGGGTCGCGGACGTCGACCACCACTGCACCTTGCTCACGCAGGGCCTGGGCCTGTTCCGGGGGGATTCGTTTGAATTCGCTCATGGCGGGTTCCTGTTGCTCGGCTGAACGCCCAGTTTAACGCGGGGCGCTGACTGGGGCGGTTTCGGGGATAAGTGGTGCGACTGATGAGGCAAGCTCGCCGTGTTCGTCGCATTTGCACGACACGCGCTCGCCGCTGTCGACGTTCATCAGGGTCAGGCTGCCGCCCCAGACACAACCGGTGTCCAGCGCCGAGATGCCAGGCTCCTGGATATTGCCTTCCAGCGCCGCCCAGTGGCCGAAGATAATTCTCAGGCCGCGGGTCTTGCGCTCCTTGTGCTGGAACCACGGTTTGTAACCGGGCGGCGCGGTATCGAGGCCTTCCTTGCTCTTGAGGTCGAGCTTGCCTTCGGCGGTGCAGAAGCGCATGCGCGTGAAATAGTTGGTGATGACGCGCAGGCGGCTTACACCCTTGAGATCGTTGTCCCATTTCGACGGCTCATTGCCATACATGCCATCAAGGAAGGCTGGATACAGATGGTCATCACGCAGCGCGGTTTCAACTTCGGCGGCGCACTTCAGGGCACGACGCAGCGACCATTGCGGTGGAATACCCGCATGCGCCATGGCGACATCGCGCTGCTCGTCGTAGTGCATCAGCTTCTGCTGACGCAGCCATTCCAACAGTTCAGGAGCATCCGGCGCCTCAATGATCTCGCGCAGTGTGTCGGACTTCTTCAAGCGTTCGATGTGTTTGCTGGCCGCCAGCAAGTGCAAGTCGTGATTGCCGAGCACGCAGACCAGCGATTCACGCATGCCATAAAGGAAGCGCAGGGTCTCCAGTGACTGCGGGCCGCGGTTAACCAGATCGCCAACCAGCCAGAGCTGATCGAGCTTCGGGTCGAAAGCGACCTGCTTGAGCAGGCACTTGAGCGGCTCGAGGCAGCCTTGCAAGTCGCCTACAGCATACGTCGCCATCAGTGCAAGGCTCCGGGGACGGCAAGGCGAAAGGGCTTAATGATGGCGTCGAAATGCTTGCCGTCGTCGGCGACCATTTCGTAGGTGCCCTGCATGGTGCCGACCTTGGTGGTCATCACCGTGCCGCTGCTGTAGGTGTGGCTTTTGCCCACCTCGATCAACGGTTGCTGGCCGACCACGCCTGCGCCGCGAACTTCTTCTTTATGCCCGTCACCGTCGGTGATCACCCAGTGCCGCGACATCAGTCGGGCGGGCATCTGGCCATTGTTCTCTACGGTGATGGTATAGGCGAAGGCGAAGCGGTCGTGCTCGGGTTGCGATTGGTCTGCCAGATAGTGGGTTACGACGCTGACATCGACCTGGTAACGGGAATCGGACATGCAAGAGGCCTTAAACGAAGCGGAACGCGGGGCGTAGCTGATGGGGAATCAGTCTAGGCAAGTATCGGGCAGTAAACCAGAGTGGCGTCCTGCCCGATAGCGTTCATCGCCGGTCAGTCGACGGCGGGGGAGGCCGGGACTTGTACAGCGAGCTGGTCGGCCAGGCGCACGAAGGCGGCCAGATCCAGTTGCTCCGGACGCAAGCTGCCATCAACTCCGGCCGCTTCGATCTCGGCATTGCTGAGCAATTGCTTGAGTGTGTTGCGCAAGGTTTTGCGGCGCTGGTTGAAGGCTTCGCGGACGACGCGCTCCAGCAATTTGTGATCCTTGGCCGGGTGCGGCAGCACGGCGTGGGGCACCAGGCGCACGATCGCCGAATCAACCTTTGGCGGCGGATTGAATGCACCCGGGCCGACGTTGAACAGGTGTTCCACGCGGCAATGGTACTGGACCATGATCGACAGGCGACCCCAGTCACCGCCACCCGGGCCTGCGGCCAGACGCTCGACCACTTCCTTCTGCAACATGAAATGCATGTCGCGAATGATGCCGGCGTTGTTCAGCAGGTGGAAGATCAGTGGCGTCGAGATGTTGTACGGCAGGTTGCCGACGACGCGCAGGCTGTTTGGCGCAGCGTTGAGCGTATTGAAGTCGAACTTCAGTGCATCACCCTGATGCAGGTTGAAGTTGCTCTTGCCGGCAAACTGCTGGTTGAGGATCGGGATCAGGTCCTTGTCCAGTTCCACTACGTCGAGTTGCGCGCCGGAGTTGAGCAGGCCGGCGGTCAGCGCACCCTGACCCGGGCCGATTTCCAGCAAGCGGTCTTCGGATTTGGCACTGATGGAGCGCAGGATGCGGTCGATGACGCCGGCATCGTGCAGGAAGTTCTGGCCAAAGCGCTTGCGCGCCTTGTGTTGGTATTGCTCGGTCATAAACGGGTCTCGGCCATCTGGTAGGCGGTTTCCAGGGCGACTTGCAGGCTGCCGGTGTCGATTTTGCCGCTGCCGGCCAGATCCAGGGCGGTGCCATGATCGACCGAAGTGCGGATGATCGGCAGGCCGAGGGTCACGTTGACGGCGGCGCCGAAGCCTTTGTACTTCAGCACGGGCAGGCCCTGGTCGTGGTACATCGCCAGCACTGCGTCGCAGTGCTCCAGATATTTGGGGGTAAACAGAGTGTCGGCAGGCAGCGGGCCACGAAGGTCCATGCCCTCACCGCGCAGGCGCTCTAATGTTGGTTCGATGATGTCGATTTCTTCATGGCCCAGGTGTCCGCCTTCACCGGCGTGCGGGTTGAGTCCGCACACAAGTATGCGTGGCTGGGCGATGCCGAATTTTTCTTGCAGGTCGGCGTGCAGAATCCGCGTGACCCGCTCCAGCCGCTCCGGTGTGATTGCATCGGCAATCTCGCGCAGGGGCAGGTGAGTGGTGACCAGTGCCACGCGCAAACCGCGTGTGGCAAGCATCATCACCACTTGTGCGGTGTGGGTCAGGTCGGCGAGAAATTCCGTATGTCCGGAGAACGCGATGCCCGACTCATTGATCACGCCTTTGTGTACTGGCGCGGTGATCATCCCGGCGAAATCGCCGTTCAGGCAGCCGTTGCCGGCGCGGGTCAGGGTTTCGAGGACGAAAGCGGCATTGGCCTTGTCCAGTTGCCCGGCGACTACGGGGGCGCTGAGCGGTGTATCCCAGACGTAAAGGCTGTTTGCCGGCGCCGGAGCGTCCGGCCAGTGATCCGGCCCGACCTCCAGCAGGTTGACGGTCAGCCCCAGTTGCGCGGCCCGCTCAAGGAGCAGGTCGCGGCTGGTGATGGCGATCAGGGGATGTGGCTGGGCTTGCGAGGCGAGCAGCAGGCACAGGTCGGGACCGATGCCGGCTGGTTCGCCGGGTGTCAGCGCGAAACGCTGGGGTTTCACTGCGCTGCCTGGTCTGCACCAGGGAGTTTGATCTCTACGTACGCTTCGTCACGGATCTGACGCAGCCAGGTTTGCAGCTCTTCATCGTATTTGCGGTTACGCAGTACGGTCATGGCTTGCTGCTCGCGAGCCTGTTCGGTGCTGTCCGTGGCGCGACGGCCAAGGACTTCCAGAACGTGCCAGCCGTATTGAGTCTGGAACGGCTTGGACAGCTGACCTTGTGGGGTCTTGGCCATCACTTCGCGGAACTCCGGCACCAGTACGTTCGGGTCGATCCAGTTCAGGTCGCCGCCGTTAAGCGCGGAGCCCGGGTCTTCGGAGTAACTTTTTGCCAAAGTGGCGAAATCTTCACCCGCCACGATGCGCTCATACAACGACTGAACCAAGGCTTTGGTCTTGGCTTCGTCGCGGATCGGGCTCGGCTTGACCAGGATGTGGCGCACATGCACTTCATCACGGGTCTGGGCTTCGCCGCCGCGCTTGGCCAACAGCTTCAGGATGATGAAACCGCCTGGAGTGCGTGCCGGTTGAGTCACGTCGCCAACGGCCATGCTGCTCAGCTCGCGATCGAACGGCGGTGGCAATTGAGCGGCTTTACGCCAGCCCATGTCGCCGCCTTCCAGTGCGTTGTCGCTGGCGGATTTGGCCACGGCCAACTGACCGAAGTCAGCGCCTTGCTTAAGCTGCTGGTAAACCTCCATGGCCTGACGCGCGGCGTTCTGAATCGCTTCAGAGTTGGCGCTTTCCGGGGTCGGGATCAGGATGTTGGCCAGGTGCAGCTCTTCTGACAATTGCATCTTGCCCAGGTCGGAAGCGAGGAAGTTCTTCACTTCCTGCTCGGACACCTGAATGCGTTCGGCCACTCGGCGCTGACGAACACGGCTGATGACCATCTCGCGGCGGATCTGGTCGCGGGCGTCGTCATAAGACAGGCCGTCGCGAGCCAGAGCAGCGCGGAACTGATCCACGCTCATGTTGTTGCGCTGGGCGATGGTGCCAACCGCCTGGTTCAGCTCTTCATCGGTGATGCGGATACCAGAACGTTCGCCGATCTGCAGTTGCAGGTTTTCGACGATCAGGCGCTCAAGCACCTGTTGGTCCAGCACGCCCGGAGGCGGCAGACCGCCCCCGCGCTTGGCGATGGTCTGCTGAACTTCATGGACGCGTTGATCCAGTTGGCTCTGCATGACCACGTCGTTGTCGACGATCGCTACCACTTTATCGATGGACTGTACTGCGGCGTTCGCCGCAGTACCCAGGAACAGCGCGCCCAGCATCAGCGGGCGCAGACAATCAGAAAGCTTGGTCTTCACGTTCACGATAACCTTGAATGCCTTTGTCGAGGAAGCTCTCTACCTTGGCGCCAGTGAGGCCACCGAGTCCCTTCAGAACAATTTGGAGGAAGACGCCGTGGTCGCCTTTTTCGTTTTCCGGGGCGTTCTGACTGAATTCGTCATAGCTGACCCAGTAACGGTTGATCAGGCGCAGTTTCCAGCAGCAGTTGTCGTATTCGAAACCACCGAAGGCTTCCAGCGTACGGTTGCGGTTGTAGTCGTACTGCCAGCGGCTGATTGCGTTCCATTGTGGAACGATCGGCCAGATGACCGAGAAGTCATGCTGCTGGATCTTGTAGTAGTCCTTCACGTAACCAGGCTGGCCTGGAGTACCGTAATCACCACCGCCCACCGACCATTTACCGGTGTTCTGGTCGTAACGAACCTGGTCGTTGCGATAGCGATAGCCGGCGTTGATAACCTTGTTCGGGTTGTCTTCAGGCTGGTAGTGGAACATCGCACTGCCGGAGCGTGGGCTGCGGCTGTCCGGGTCCCAGTTGTAGTCGGCAGTGGTGCGCCAATCGCGGTTCCAGCGGTATTCGTATTCCAATGCGTACGGCGAAACGTTGGATTTCGCGTCGTCACGATCATTGAAGGCGATACCCGGTAGTTGAACCTTGCGATCCTTGAAGTACAACGCCTGGCCTACGCTGATGCGTTGACGTTCAAAGCCGTTATCTTCGATCCAGCGGCTGGTCACGCCCAGCGACAGCTTGTTCTCGTCACCGACACGGTCGGAGCCGGAGAAACGGTTGTCACGGAACAGCGAGGAGTAGTTGAACGTGGTTTCGCTGGTGTCGAATACCGGGATATCGGTCTGGTCTTTCTCAGGTACATAGAGATAGAACAGCCGTGGTTCCAGAGTCTGGCGGTAATTTTTGCCAAAGTACGACGTGTTGCGGTCGAAGTACAGGCCGCTGTCGATGCTGGCGATCGGCACGCCGCGATTCTGGTTGCGACTGTAATTTTCACCCGCCAACAAGCTGGATTTGCCTCGCTGATCGAGATCCAGATCGTATTGGGTGTATTGATACTTGAGCGAAGGCTTTAGGAAGCCATAGGTCCAGTTCATCGGCAGGCTGACACCTGGCTTCAGGTTCAGACGATTGCCGTTTGCACGTGCTAAGCCTAATACGTTGGTGTCGAGTCGATCTGCGGTAGTACCGTCTTCGTTAGTGAATTGGCCTTTGAGCAAATCACGCTCGAACCGCACAACCTCGGTCTCGTAATCGAAATTCAAACCTTCCGGGTGGTACGGCAGCTGACCATTGAAGGTGATCTGCGGCAGACGGCCATACGGTGTGATGTTCGAAACAGTAGCCAATTGGTACTGCTGAGCATTCAAGCGAGCCGTGTAGCTGTCACCACGGTAGGTAACCGAGCCCTGTTGATTGACGTAGTCGCTGGATTTCACGCCAATCTGATCGGTTTGCAGATCCTGGAAATAATACGGATCGCTGATCTTGGTGTAATCAACCTGGGTGAACACACGGGAGTCGAGACCGCCTTTGTGCTGCCAGTTGTACATGTAGCGGGTTTTTTCGTAGTCGGTCTGCTTGCTGCGATCGGTGTTGTCATCGTTCAGGTACGCAGCGCCGAACTGTCCTTCGCTGGACTTGGTCAGGTAACGGAACTCGCCTTCCACCAACATGCCACGCTTGCTCATGTAACGCGGGTACAACGTGGCGTCGTAGTTAGGCGCCAGGTTGAAGTAGTACGGCGTGACCAGCATGAAGCCGGTGTCGCTGCCGCTGCCGATGGTCGGCGGCAGGAAGCCCGACTGGCGACGATCATCGATCGGGAAATAGATATACGGCGTGTAAAGAATCGGAATGTCTTTTACGCGCAGTGTCACGTTGGTCGCGGTACCGAAGCCGGTCGCCGGGTTCAAGGTGATGTTGTTGCCCTTGAGCTGCCAGGCGTTGCTGTTCGGTTCGCACGTGGTGTACGTGCCGTCCTTGAGACGGATGATCGCGTTTTCGGCACGCTTGGCGTACAGCGCGTTACCGCGGATGCGCGACTTGTGCATCACGTATTCGGCGTTATCGACCTTGGCTTCACCGGTGTCGAGCTGCACATCGGCATGGTCGCCGACGATCAACGCGCCGTTGTCACGGATGCGCACATCGCCATTGAGTTCGGCGCGGCTCTCGGCCTGGTACAGGCTGGCCTCGTCGGACTCGACCTGCATGCTGCCCTGACGCAGGACAACATCACCGGCCAGGGTGCCAACTTGATCATCGGTGTTATAGCGCGAAGCTTTTGCGCCGATAAAGGTCGGTGCATCGCTTTTATTCGTCTTGTCATTCATGCCAGGACGAGTCGGCTCGATGTAGGCACCCGAGCAATACGGACCGGTTTCAGCCAATTGGGCGGCGGTGAGTTTCTCGCGCGGAACCCAGTCGAGGTGACTGAAGTCTTCGCTACGGGATTTCAGGCCGCGGCCTTTGGCCTCGGTGACCAGTGCGGGCTTGGCGCCTGTTTCGGCAACCGAACCGTTTTCGCGCGGGGCGTCGCCGGTGGCGCTGACGGCACTGCCGTCATGCACTGGACGTGGCGGCAATGCAGCCGCCGGCGTCTTGGGCGAACAGTCCCAGGCACCCGTAGCCGAGACGGAGCAGTCATACTGCTCGGCGGCGACAACGAATTGACTGGCCAGAGGTTGCATAGCCAGCAGACTGCCGGTTACCAACAACGGAAATTTTTTACGAAACGCGGGGGATTTCAATGCCATCTTATTAGTCCGGGCTTCCTGCGTGCCATCTGCCCGCGGTGTGGGCCGCACGCCTCTCGATGGTCTGAAAAAGATGCTGGATAATAAAGCATGACCCGCTTGACGGCTAGCGCCGTCGGAGACCCTTGCAATGCCTGACCAAGATGTACGCTTGCAACACCTGAAAGTTTGGCTCGATGAGCAGTTGGCAATCCTGTTTGCAGATCAGGGCTGGGGCGCCGTGCCCCCGGCCACGTTGACCGCGGCCAGTAGCGACGCGAGTTTCCGCCGTTACTTCCGTTGGGAAGGCGCGGGTCGCAGCTTCGTCGTAATGGATGCACCACCCCCCCAGGAAAACTGCAAACCGTTCGTGGATATCGCCTTTTTGCTGGCGAAATCCGGAATAAATGTGCCGAAAATTTATGCCGAAGACCTCGAGCGCGGCTTTCTTTTGCTCAATGACCTGGGCAACAAGACCTATCTGGAGGTGATCGATGGCGAAAATGCCGACGCATTGTTCAGCGATGCCTTGCAGGCGCTGTTGGCTTTTCAGCAGTTGCCAATGGTCGCGCCATTACCAAGTTACGACGTTGCCTTGCTGCGCCGCGAGCTGGAATTGTTCCCCGAGTGGTACGTGAAGCGTGAACTGGGCGTCGAACTCGATTCCACCCAAAAGCAACAGTGGCAGCACATCAGCGACTTGCTGATCGACAGCGCTCTGGCCCAGCCGAAAGTGCTGGTGCACCGCGACTACATGCCGCGCAATCTGATGCTCAGCGAGCCGAACCCTGGCGTGCTGGATTTTCAGGATGCGGTCTACGGCCCGGTGACCTACGACGTGACCTGTCTATTCAAGGACGCTTTCCTCAGTTGGCCGGAAGAACGCGTACGCGGTTGGCTGGAAAGCTACTGGCAGCAAGCCTCGGCACTCAACATTCCGGTGCAGCCAGATTTTGAAGACTTCCTGCGCGCCAGCGATTTGATGGGTGTGCAGCGTCACCTGAAAGTCATCGGCATCTTCGCGCGCATCTGCCATCGCGATGGCAAGCCGCGTTACCTCGCCGACGTGCCGCGCTTCTTCTCCTATATAGAAGCAGTGATCGCCCGTCGTCCTGAACTGGCCGAACTGCAAGCGCTGTTCACCAGCCTGCGTGCTGGAGCGACGGCATGAAAGCAATGATTCTGGCGGCAGGCAAAGGCGAGCGCATGCGCCCGCTGACCCTGACTACGCCCAAACCGCTGGTGCGTGCCGGCGGTGTGCCGTTAATCGAATACCACCTGCGCGCCCTCGCGGCGGCGGGTTTCAATGAAGTCGTGATCAACCACGCCTGGCTCGGTCAGCAGATCGAGGATTACCTGGGTGACGGATCGCAGTTTGGCCTGAGCATTCAGTACTCGCCGGAAGGCGAGCCGCTGGAAACCGGCGGCGGGATTTTCCGTGCGTTGCCGTTGCTTGGCGACGATGCTTTCCTGGTGGTGAACGGCGACATCTGGACCGACTACGACTTCAGCGTGTTGCATCAACCGATCAACGGTCTGGCGCATCTGGTGCTGGCGGATAATCCGGCGCATCACCCGACAGGGGATTTTTCTTTGGTCGACGGTCAGGTCATCGACGGCCAGCCGACTGCCGCGACCCTGACCTACAGCGGTATCGCCGTGATCCATCCGCAACTGTTCGACGGCTGCGCGGACGGTGCCTTCAAGCTGGCACCGCTGCTGCGCAAAGCCATGGCGGACAGGCAGGTGACGGGCGAGCGTCTGAAAGGCCATTGGGTGGATGTCGGTACGCATGAGCGTCTGGCCGAAGCTGAAACCTTGATAGAAGCGAGTCGCTGACATGTTGTGGCCAGGGACTCTGATTGGAGCCGGAGCGGGTTTTGCGATTGCCAGCATTCCGGGGGCCATGCTTGGGGCTTTGTTGGGGCAGGCGCTGGATCGGCGCCTGCATTTGCAAAGCTTTGGACATCTGCGCGAGAAACTCGGTGGTCGACCGATGCTGCGCAACGATGAATTGTTGTTCGTGTTGCTCGGGCGTCTGGCCAAGAGTGACGGACGTGTGACCGATGGGCATATCCAGCAGGCGCGTAACGAAATGCGCGCGCTGGAAATGAGCGAACCGGCGACGCGCCGGGCGATTGCCGCGTTCAATCGCGGCAAGTCCGGTGGCGATAATCTGCGCGGGTATCTGCGCCGTCTGAGTGCGCAGCCGCATGCGGCCGAAGGCGTTTTGCGAGCCTGTTGGCGGATGGTCTGGGCCGATGGCCGGGCCGGGGTCAGCGAGCGGGAGTTGTTGGCGCAGTGGGGTAAATGGCTGGGCTGGACGACGCAGCAGGTGCAGGCACTGGCCAGTGATTATGAGCCCGGAAAACGGCCTATCGTCAGTGCGGCGGTCAGTTATCAGGAGGCGATGTGCCTGCTCGGCGTGTCGGCGAGCAGCGAGCCGGCGCAGATCAAACGGGCTTACCGACGTCTGCTCAGCCGTCATCATCCGGACAAGATTGCCGGCAGCGGGGCGACGCCGTTACAGGTGCGAGAGGCGACCGAGAAAACGCGGGATTTGCACACTGCCTACACGTTGATTCGAGAGCGGCGGGATTTTCGTTAGCTTTTAGTTCTGTGTCGTCGACACTGGCCTCTTCGCGAGCAAGCCCGCTCCCACATTCGATCGCATTCCATCTGAAGGAACGCGGTCAACTGTGGAAGCGGGCTTGCTCGCGAAAGGGGGCGAATCGGTCTGACGATCAGTCGGTGTTCTGTGGATTCAACCAGCCACGCACGCGACGGAGCAGTTGTTCCTGCTCGGCCTTGTTATCTGGCAACGCATTGAGCGCCACCTGGCTGAATGCCGAGGTCTTCAAACGCTTGCTCGCCTGCATACGCTCCAGCGCTGCATTGCGGTCCAGCGGTTTGTCCATGTAGAAAATATCAGCCGTCGGCAGCTTCAGCGTCGGGGTCAGCTCCGCCAGTGGCGGTTTGGCCTTGGCCGGAGCCTGCGCGTCGACCATGACAAATTTCTCCACCTGCGCCGTTTGTCGCTCGCTCAAAAAACGCGCAGCCCAATAAGCGCCGGTGCCGTGACCGAGCACAACGATGCGCCGCGCACTTTGCTGTTCGGCGTAGGCAATAGCCGCATCGATCCGCGCGAAGATGCGCTCGGCATCGGCGTTGGATTGTTCCTCGGTCGTTTCGGCAACCACCTGATCGGCGACTTCGGCTTCACCGCCAGCGGCTTGTTCGATCGGCTGTGCGGTCGTGGAATCCTTGCTGCCACTTTCGGGCGCTTTCGGCGCAGCCTCGGCTGCGACCACGCGCGGTGCGATGGTGTCGCTCTGCAGATCGGGCAGGGTGATACTCAGGCTGCTCCATTCGGCGTCCGGCAATTTGCGCCGCAACGGGCCGATTGCCTGAGGCCAGTCAGCCGTTTCACCGGCGCCCGGGACGATGATCACCGCGCCTTTGGGCTCGGCGGTGTTGGCCGGTTTCCACAGGGCGAGGAACGTTTCGCTGCCAGCCTGTAACTGTTGCTGTTCTTGCGCAGGGATTTTACGTTCCAGTGCCGCAGCCTCTTCCTGACTACGCTCAAGCAGTGGCTGGCGTTCGGCCGGTTTTTCTTCAGCGGATTTTTCCGCAGCGCCAGCAGGTGCTGAATCAGCCGCGTTGACGGAAAACGCACAGGGCAGGATCAGCGACAGGCACAATGCTGGCATTGCCAGGCGGTAAACAGAAGGCATCGGTTATTCCAGGCCAGATAGTATTCCGCCAGCCTAATGGGTTGGTCAGAATTTGTCAGTGTATGAGACTTCAATGAAGCGATTTTGCTGCCTGTGGGTTATCGGCTGTTTGTGGCTTCCCTTGATGGGCTGGACGGCGCCTGCGCCACCGGCGCACGTTGCGCAATTGTCGGCGAGCGAACAGCTGTGGCTGGCGCAACACAACCAATTGCGCGTCGGTTTGGTGTTGCAGGCGCCATACGCGCAGTACGACCGACGCTTGCAACGGTTGTCCGGGGCCAACGTTGAGCTGATGAAGTTGTTGGCCAAGGCGCTCAATGTCGAGCTGAGCTGGCGCAACTTTCAGGATCTGGCGCAATTGGAAGCGGCTGCGCGGGAAGGGGAGATCGATATTGCTCCCGGTCTGACCCAGACACCGAGCGCGCTGCGCCTGTGGCAGTTTTCCGACCCCTACATGCGCGTGCCGCAACTGGTGGTCAGCGACCAGAAGGCCAGCGGTGGGGTGGATCTGGAAAAACTCGACAGCCAGACCCGTGTCGCCGTGCGCATGCCGAGCACCACCGCTGACTATCTGCGCGGCAATTATCCACACCTGAATCTGCAAGGCGTGCCGCTGGAGCGTCAGGCATTGCAGTTGCTGTTGAGTCAGCAGGCGTCTTATGCGGTGGTCGATGAGGCGCAACTCGGACGGCTGTCGGCCGAGCCGGAGTTCGCCGAACTGGTAGTAGTCGGCGATATCGGCCTGCCGCAACTGCTGCGAGTGGCCTCACGCCGGGATTGGCCGGAGCTGGCCGGTATCGTCCAGAGCGCTCTGCGTGCGATCCCCGCCAAGGATCTGGAGCGCCTGCACAGTCAATGGCTGCAACCCAAATATCCACGGTTGTCGGAGTCGCCGGGGTTCTGGCAGAACCTCAGCCTGTTGTTCGCGGTAATGCTGCTCAGTTGTGTGGCGATCGTATTCTGGCAGCGCCGCCAACAGCTCAGCCTCGAACAGCGCCTGCTCGCCGCACGCGAAGACATCGCCCTGCGCGCCGCCAGCGAAGAAGCACTGCGGCTGACGCAGTTTTCTATTGATCAAAGCACTGTCGGCATTCTTTGGGTCAACTGGGACAGCCATGTGCGCTACGCCAATCGGGCGGCGGAAAACATGCTCGGTTATCCGTCGGGTGGGTTGATCGAGCGACCGCTGATCGACTTCGAACCGGGGCTGCATATGGATCGCTGGCTCAACCTGTGGAAACGCGCGCGGGCCAGTGAAGAAGGGCCGCTGAGTTTCGAAACCAGTTGTGTGCGCGCCGATGGCAGTATTTTGCCGGCGGATGTGTCGCTGAGCTTTCTGCGTTTTCGCGACAGTGAATATCTGGTGGTCTATCTCACTGACGTCACCGACCGCCGCCGCGCACTCGCGGCTTTGCAGGAAAGCGAGGCGCGACTGCAAGGCATCGCCGCCAACGTGCCGGGGCTGGTGTTTCGCTTGGAGCGGGCGCCGGTGACCGGACAGATCGACTTTGCCTACATCTCTGAGGGCAGCGAAAGCCTGGTCGGCTACGCGCCGGCCGCTATTGCCCACCGCGACATGGGCCTGCGCAGTCTGGTGCATCCGGACGACAAGGCCAGTTATCACCAGACCCAGGATCAGGCGCTGGACACCGATAGCGACTGGTCGTGGCAGGGACGAATTCTCACGCGCCAGGGCGTGCAGCGTTGGGCCGAAATCAAGGCGATCACCCGACAGCTTGAAGATGGCGCTTATGTCTGGGACGGCATTGTCTGGGACATTACCGAGAGCAAGCGCATCGAGTTGGAGCTGGCGTCGTCGCGCGAGCAACTGCGCGAACTGTCGGCGCACCTTGAGAGCGTGCGCGAGGAAGAGAAGGCGCGGATCGCCCGCGAGGTTCACGATGAGCTGGGGCAGATGCTGACGGTGCTGAAACTGGAGACGTCGATGTGCGAATTGGCCTACGCACAGCTCGACCCCGGTCTGCACGACAGGTTGAACAGCATGAAGCGCCTGATCGCCCAGTTGTTCCAGTTGGTGCGTGATGTGGCGACCGCGTTGCGCCCGCCGATTCTCGATGCCGGGATTGCCTCGGCAATTGAATGGCAGGCGCGGCGGTTCGAGGCGCGCACGCAGATTCCGTGTCTGGTGCAGGTGCCGGACAATCTGCCGCCGCTCAGCGACGCCAAGGCGATTGGTCTGTTTCGCATTCTTCAGGAGGCGCTGACCAACGTCATGCGCCATGCCCAGGCGCATACTGTGGAACTGACGCTGGCGCTGGAAGGCGATGAATTGTGTCTGACGGTGAGTGACGATGGCGTAGGATTCGTCACCACTGCCGGTCGGCCAACCTCGTTTGGTCTGGTCGGCATGCGTGAGCGGGTGCTGATCATGGGCGGGCGGCTGGAGCTTGAGAGTGAGCCGGGGGAGGGCACCAGTCTGAATGTCTGGGTGCCGGTGAGTGAGGTCTGATGGTTATGTGTTGTTTGAGTTGACGCTTTCGCGAGCAGGCTCGCTCCCACATTGGAATGCATTTCCTTGTGGGAGCGAGCCTGCTCGCGAATGACCCTGGCGCTGAATAAGAACAATGGAGAAGAACGTGATCCGTGTACTGGTAGCCGAAGACCACACCATTGTCCGTGAAGGCATCAAGCAATTGATTGGCCTGGCCAAGGACCTGCAAGTCGTGGGTGAGGCGAGCAATGGTGAACAACTGCTTGAAACCTTGCGCCATGTGCCGTGCGAAGTGGTGCTGCTCGATATTTCCATGCCTGGGGTCAACGGTCTGGAAGCGATTCCGCGAATCCGCGCCCTGAACAATCCACCGGCGATTCTGGTGTTGTCCATGCACGACGAAGCGCAGATGGCCGCTCGCGCATTGAAGGTTGGCGCCGCGGGTTATGCGACCAAGGACAGCGATCCGGCCCTGTTGCTGACGGCGATCCGCAAAGTCGCGGCGGGTGGGCGCTACATCGATCCGGATCTGGCGGATCGGATGGTTTTTGAAGTCGGTTTGACCGATGCTAGGCCATTGCACTCTCTTCTCTCCGAGCGTGAGTTTTCAGTGTTCGAGCGCCTGGCCCAAGGCGCCAACGTCAACGACATCGCCCAGCAACTGGCCCTGAGCAGCAAGACCATCAGCACCCACAAGGCGCGGTTGATGCAAAAGCTCAACATCACCTCGCTGGCCGAACTGGTCAAATACGCGATGGAACACAAACTCCTCTAAAAATCACCGCGGTCAAAACTGTGGGAGCGGGCTTGCTCGCGAAAGCGGTGTACCAGTCGCCGAATGAGTTGAATGACCCACCGCATTCGCGAGCAAGCCCGCTCCCACAAGGGATGTGCTTTGAGGCTGGCATCTTGGGCATATCCATTAGCGACAAGTGCTTTTGCCCTTGCTTGTGGCTTGCAGCTCAACCCTCGCCACTGCCTTATCCATATAGCGCCATCCTTGTAGGGCAATCCCTACCCCCAACCTTCCATCCCGCTGAGGCGATTCTCTCCTGCACCCCGATTTGCGTGCCTGCCGCCAGCCACTAGGCTTGGTACACAAGCAGTCATCAACAACAAAGGTGTGGGTATGAGCCAGGTCGATACAAACGCAGGGGCCAGTGACGTGCTGGTCAGCTTTCGTGGAGTGCAGAAGAGCTACGACGGCGAGAACCTGATCGTCAAAGACCTCAACCTGGACATTCGCAAAGGCGAATTCCTCACCCTGCTCGGGCCGTCCGGTTCCGGCAAGACCACCAGCCTGATGATGCTCGCCGGCTTCGAGACGCCGACCGCCGGCGAAATCCTCTTGGCCGGGCGCGCGATCAACAACGTGCCGCCGCACAAACGCGACATTGGCATGGTGTTCCAGAACTACGCACTGTTTCCACACATGACCGTCGCCGAGAACCTCGCGTTCCCGCTGACCGTGCGCGGCCTGAACAAGAGCGACGTCAGCGACAAGGTCAAGAAAGTCCTGAGCATGGTGCAGCTCGACGCGTTCGCTTCGCGCTACCCGGCGCAATTGTCTGGCGGTCAGCAGCAACGTGTGGCCCTGGCCCGTGCGCTGGTGTTCGAGCCGCAACTGGTGCTGATGGATGAACCCCTCGGCGCCCTCGACAAACAACTGCGTGAACACATGCAGATGGAGATCAAACACCTGCACCAGCGCCTCGGCGTCACCGTGGTCTACGTGACACACGATCAGGGCGAAGCACTGACCATGTCAGATCGGGTCGCGGTGTTCCACCAAGGCGAGATCCAGCAGATCGCCCCGCCGCGCTCTCTCTACGAAGAGCCGAAGAACACCTTCGTCGCCAACTTCATCGGCGAGAACAACCGTCTCAACGGCCGCCTGTTCAGCCAGAACGGTGAGCGCTGCGTGGTCGAGTTGGGCCGTGGCGAGAAGGTCGAGGCGCTCGCGGTTAACGTCGGCCAGACCGGCGAGCCGGTGACCCTGTCGATTCGCCCGGAGCGCGTCAGCCTCAACGGTTCCAGCGACCAATGCGTCAACCGCTTCTCAGGGAGGGTGGCGGAATTCATCTATCTGGGCGACCACGTCCGCGTACGCCTGGAAGTCTGCGGCAAGACCGACTTCTTTGTGAAACAGCCGATTGCCGAGCTTGATCCTGCGCTCGCTGTCGGTGACGTGGTTCCGCTTGGCTGGCAGGTCGAGCACGTTCGCGCGCTCGACCCACTTCTAGAGGCGCATTAATCGCCCCGGCAATACCAACACCAACCCTGCACGTGGAGAGAACAATAAATGTTGAGATCCCTGAAGTTCACCGCCCTGACCCTGGGCCTGATGGGTGCGGCCAGCGCAATGGCCGCTGGCCCGGATTTGACCGTGGTGTCGTTTGGCGGGGCGAACAAGGCGGCGCAAGTCAAAGCCTTCTATGCACCGTGGGAAGCGGCGGGCAACGGCAAGATCGTTGCCGGTGAGTACAACGGCGAGATGGCCAAGGTCAAAGCCATGGTCGACACCAAGAGCGTGTCGTGGGATCTGGTGGAAGTTGAGTCGCCAGAACTGTCCCGTGGCTGCGACGAAGACATGTTCGAGCAACTCGACCCGGCACTGTTCGGCAAATCCGAAGACTACGTCAAAGGCGCGATTCAGCCGTGCGGCGTGGGCTTCTTCGTCTGGTCGACCGTGCTCGCGTACAACGCCGACAAGCTGAAAACCGCGCCAACCAGCTGGGCCGATTTCTGGGATACCAAGAAATTCCCGGGCAAACGTGGCCTGCGCAAAGGTGCCAAGTACACCCTCGAATTCGCTCTGATGGCCGATGGTGTGGCGCCGAAAGACGTCTACAAGGAACTGGCGAGCAAGGGTGGTCAGGATCGCGCGTTCAAGAAACTCGACGAGCTGAAACCAAGCATTCAGTGGTGGGAAGCCGGCGCGCAACCGCCGCAGTACCTCGCTTCCGGTGACGTGGTGATGAGCTCGGCCTACAACGGCCGCATCGCGGCGGTGCAGAAAGAATCCAACCTGAAAGTGGTGTGGAACGGCGGCATCTACGACTTCGACGCATGGGCCATCCCGAAAGGTCTGGACGCCAAGCGTGCGGAAGCGGCGAAGAAATTCATCGCCTTCTCGGTACAACCGCAACAGCAGAAGACCTACTCGGAAAACATCGCCTACGGCCCGGCCAACACTCAAGCCGTGCCGCTGCTGGCCAAGGACGTCCTGAAAGACATGCCGACCACCCCGGAAAACATCGCCAACCAGGTGCAGATCGACGTCAGCTTCTGGGCTGACAACGGCGAGCAGCTTGAGCAGCGTTTCAACTCCTGGGCTGCGAAATAAGCAGAACCTGGTGAGGGTGGGCTTGCCCACCCCTGTGGGAGCGAGCCTGCTCGCGAAAGCAGTAGATCAGCCAGCATAGATGTGGAATGTGCTGGCCTCTTCGTGAGCAGGCTCGCTCCCACAGGTAGCTGTGTTTCAACACAACAGCGGTGGTTCGCCACCTCTGTAACGATCAAAGATTTGCGGAGTACGTCATGGCCATCGCCGTTCCCCTGAACGAGGGCGCCAGCCCCACCTTGAAGCAGAAGCTCAAGCGCGCCGAGCGGGTCAACCGCTGGAAAGCCCAGGCGCTGATTGCGCCGTTGGTGTTGTTTCTGTTGCTGGTGTTCCTGGTGCCGATCGTGGCGCTGCTCTACAAAAGCGTCGGCAACCCGGAAGTGGTCGGCGGCATGCCGCGTACCGTGGCGGCCATCGCCAGTTGGGACGGCCGTGGCCTGCCCGCTGAACCGGTGTACAAAGCGGCCGGCGAAGACCTCGCCGAAGCGCGCAAAAACCAGACGCTGGGTGATCTGTCCAAGCGCTTGAACATGGAGTTGGCCGGCTATCGCAGCCTGCTGACCAAAACCGCCCGGGCGCTGCCCTTTGCCAGCGAACCGGCCTCTTATAAAGAAGCACTGGAAGCACTCGACGAACGTTGGGGCGACCCGGCCTACTGGCAAGCGGTAAAACGCAACACCAGCAGCATCACCCCGTATTACTTGCTGGCAGCGGTCGATCACCGCATCGACGACCTCGGCGAGGTCGCCCCGGCCACCCCGGATCAGGCGATCTACCTCGACATCTTCGCCCGCACGTTCTGGATGGGCCTGGTCATCACGGTGATTTGCCTGCTGCTCGCCTATCCACTGGCGTACCTGCTGGCGAATCTGCCATCGCGCCAAAGCAACCTGCTGATGATTTTGGTACTGCTGCCGTTCTGGACCTCGATCCTGGTGCGAGTGGCGGCGTGGATCGTGCTGCTGCAATCGGGCGGGCTGATCAACAGTGCGCTGCTGGCCGTGGGCGTCATCGATAAGCCGCTGGAACTGGTGTTCAACCGCACTGGCGTCTACATCTCGATGGTGCACATCCTGTTGCCGTTCATGATTCTGCCGATCTACAGCGTGATGAAAGGCATCTCGCCGACCTACATGCGCGCGGCGATTTCTCTCGGCTGCCACCCGTTCGCCAGTTTCTGGCGCGTGTATTTCCCGCAGACCTATGCCGGTGTCGGTGCCGGTTGCCTGTTGGTGTTCATCCTCGCCATCGGCTACTACATCACCCCGGCGCTGCTCGGCAGCCCGAACGATCAGATGGTCAGCTACTTCGTCGCGTTCTACACCAACACCAGCATCAACTGGGGCATGTCCACCGCGCTGGGCGGGCTGTTGCTGCTGGCGACCGTGGTGCTTTATCTGATTTACAGCTGGCTGGTGGGCGCCAGTCGCCTGCGCCTGAGCTAAGGGGAAATTTGAAATGCTGAGTCCTTACATGTCGCCCATCGAACGGGTGTGGTTCTACAGCTTGCGGATCCTCTGCGGCTTGATCCTGCTGTTTCTGATTCTGCCGGTGCTGGTGATCGTGCCGCTGTCGTTCAACTCGGGCAGTTTCCTCGTGTACCCGCTGCAGGGCTTCTCGCTACAGTGGTATCAGGACTTCTTCGCTTCGGCCGAGTGGATGCGCGCGCTGAAGAACAGCATCATCGTCGCCCCGGCCGCGACCGTGCTGGCGATGATCTTCGGCACGCTGGCGGCGATCGGCCTGACTCGCGGCGACTTCCCCGGCAAAGCACTGGTGATGGCGCTGGTGATTTCGCCGATGGTGGTGCCGGTGGTGATCATCGGTGTGGCGAGCTATCTGTTCTTCGCACCGTTGGGCCTGGGCAACAGCTTCTTCTCGTTGATCGTGGTGCATGCGGTGCTGGGTGTGCCGTTTGTGATCATCACCGTGTCGGCAACGTTGCAGGGGTTCAACCACAATCTGGTGCGCGCTGCGGCGAGTCTCGGTGCATCGCCATTGACCGCGTTCCGTCGGGTGACCTTGCCGCTGATTGCGCCGGGAGTCATCTCCGGGGCGTTGTTTGCCTTTGCGACGTCGTTTGATGAGGTGGTGGTGACGTTGTTTCTGGCGGGGCCTGAGCAAGCGACTTTGCCTCGGCAGATGTTCAGCGGGATTCGTGAGAACCTCAGCCCGACTATCGCAGCCGCCGCTACGTTGCTCATCGCGTTCTCCGTCATCCTGTTGCTGACCCTGGAATGGTTACGCGGCCGCAGCGAAAAACTGCGCACCGCCCAAATCTAAAGCCCAGCTCGGTGAAAACTGTGGGAGGGGGCTTGCTCCCGAAAGCGGTGGGTCAGTCGACATCTATTTCAACTGATCCACCGCTTTCGGGAGCAAGCCCCCTCCCACAAGGGATTTGTGTTGTGTGCGAAGTCTTGGGTCATTCACCACCTGAATAGCAGACAACCCCAAATCCCCAGCTAATCTTGTGCCCAGCTCCCACATCTATAAGAGGCTGCGCACGATGAGTCTTTCCCAGTTCAAAATCGCTCACAAATTGATCACCGGCGCCGGGGCCATCGAGCAACTGGCGGCGGAACTCACTCGTCTCGACATCGACAACCCACTGATCGTCACCGACGCCGCGCTGGTCAAGTCTGGCACCGTGGAGCTGGCGCTGTGCCAACTGGGCGGGCGCGAATACGAGATTTTCGACCGCGTACTGCCTGATCCGGAAATCGCCATTGTTGAAGACTGCATGCGTGCGTACCGCGAAGGCGGGCATGACGGCTTGATTGGTCTCGGCGGCGGCAGTGCCATCGACATCGCCAAAAGCGTTGCCGCGTATGCCGGTTATCACGGCGCGCTGGAGGATCTGTTCGGTGTCGAACAGGTGCCCCGCAAAGGCCCGCCGCTGATCGCCATCCCGACCACCGCCGGCACCGGCTCGGAAGTGACTAATGTTGCGATTCTCTCCGACAAGGTCGCGCAACTGAAGAAGGGCATCGTCAGCGACTATCTGTTACCGGACGTGGCGCTGGTCAGCCCGCAAATGACCCTGACCTGCCCGCGCAGTGTCACGGCTGCCAGTGGCGTCGATGCGCTGGTGCATGCCATCGAATCCTATCTGTCGGTCAACGCTTCGCCGATCACCGATTCGCTGGCCATCGGCGCAATAAAACTGATCGCCAAAGCCTTGCCCAAGGCCTACGCCAACGGCGCCAACCTGCATGCCCGCGAAGACATGGCCACCGCCAGCCTGATGGCCGGCATGGCGTTTGGTAATGCCGGGGTCGGCGCGGTGCATGCGCTGGCGTATCCACTGGGCGGGCGATTCAACATCGCCCATGGCGTCAGCAATGCCTTGCTGCTGCCGTATGTCATGACCTGGAACAAGATGGCTTGCGTCGAGCGCATGCAGGATATTGCCGAAGCCATGGGGGTGAAGACCGCTCATCTGAGTGCCGCCGAGGCGGCGGACAAGGCCGTTCAGGCGATGACCGATTTGTGCGCGGCCGTGGAAATTCCTGCCGGGCTGCGCAGTTTCGGCGTGCCGGAAGAGGCGATCCCGGCGATGGCCGTGGAGGCCGCAGGCATTGAACGGCTGATGCGCAACAACCCGCGCAAACTCAGTGCTGTGGACATCGAGAAGATCTATCGCGCGGCGTATTGAGTCAGCGCCGGTCATCCGTCATGGCACAACCCAATCATCGCGGTCACGGTGCGCGCTTGGAAACTTGAGGTATACAATGCGCGCCATCGTGATTTAGCTCAGAAAAGGTGCGTCATGCAGCCCTTCGTAATTGCTCCGTCGATTCTCTCCGCCGACTTCGCCCGCCTCGGCGAAGAAGTGGACAACGTCCTCGCCGCTGGTGCCGACTTCGTCCACTTCGATGTCATGGACAACCACTACGTGCCGAACCTGACCATCGGCCCGATGGTGTGCGCGGCACTGCGCAAGTATGGCGTTACCGCGCCAATTGACGCGCACTTGATGGTCAGCCCGGTGGATCGCATCGTTGGCGACTTCATCGAGGCCGGCGCCACCTACATCACCTTCCACCCTGAAGCCACGCTGCACGTCGACCGTTCGCTGCAACTGATCCGCGAAGGCGGCTGTAAATCCGGTCTGGTGTTCAACCCGGCGACCCCGCTGGACGTGCTCAAGTATGTGATCGACAAGGTCGACATGGTCTTGCTGATGAGCGTCAACCCAGGCTTCGGCGGGCAGAAGTTCATTCCCGGCACCCTCGACAAACTGCGTGAAGCGCGGGCGATCATTGATGCCTCGGGCCGTGACATCCGTCTGGAAATCGACGGCGGCGTCAACGTCAACAACATCCGTGAAATCGCGGCGGCTGGCGCTGACACTTTTGTTGCTGGCTCGGCGATCTTCAATGCGCCGAACTACCAGGAAGTCATCGACAAGATGCGTTCCGAACTGGCACTGGCGCGCCCATGAGCGGTTTTGAGCAGCTGTTCCCGGGAAAACTGCCACGGCTGGTGATGTTCGATCTGGATGGCACGCTGATCGACTCGGTTCCAGACCTGGCAGCGGCGGTGGACACCATGCTGCTCTCCCTCGGCCGCCAGCCTGCGGGCATCGAAGCGGTGCGCGAGTGGGTGGGCAACGGCGCGCCAGTGCTGGTGCGCCGTGCTTTGGCCGGTGGCATTGATCATTCGGCGGTGGATGACGTCGAGGCCGAACAGGCGCTGGAAGTGTTCATGCAAGCCTACAGTGCCAGCCATGAGCTGACCGTGGTCTATCCCGGTGTGCGCGACACCCTGAAATGGCTGAACAAGCAGGGCGTGGCCATGGCGCTGATCACCAACAAGCCGGAGCGCTTCGTCGCGCCGTTGCTGGATCAGATGAAAATCGGCCGCTACTTCAAGTGGATCATCGGCGGCGATACCCTGCCGCAGCAGAAACCTGATCCGGCGGCGCTGTTCTTCGTGATGAAAATGGCTAACATCCCGGCCTCGCAATCGCTGTTCGTCGGCGACTCGCGCAGCGATGTGCTGGCGGCGAAAGCAGCGGGGGTCAAATGTGTTGCCCTGAGTTACGGCTATAACCATGGCCGACCGATTGCCGAAGAATCCCCGGCGCTGGTGATCGACGATCTGCGCAAGCTAATTCCCGGTTGCCTGGATCTGGCCGGTGGGATAACGTTGCCCGACGCTGTTCAACCCCCTGCTGGAAACGCCATCGTGGTGGTCACTCGCAAACTCTGGATGAAAGTCATCAAGGCCCTGGCCCGCTGGCGTTGGCGCGCCTGACTTGTTCCTGGCCGGCCTGCCGGCACGGTTGCCTACCTGACTGATTAGCACCTCACACCACGAGGCACCTCATGATCCGCGAAGAATTCCTGCGCTTGGCCGCTGATGGCTACAACCGCATCCCGTTGGCCTGCGAAACCCTGGCCGACTTCGACACGCCGCTGTCGATCTACCTGAAACTGGCTGACCAGCCCAACTCCTACCTGCTCGAATCGGTGCAGGGCGGCGAGAAATGGGGCCGTTACTCGATTATCGGTCTGCCGTGCCGCACCGTGCTGCGGGTTCACGACCATCACGTCAGCATCACCGTCGATGGCGTCGAGACTGAAAGTCACGATGTTGAAGACCCGTTGGCCTTCGTCGAAACCTTCAAGGCCCGCTACAACGTGCCGACCATCGCCGGTCTGCCGCGTTTCAACGGAGGCCTGGTCGGTTACTTCGGTTACGACTGCGTGCGTTATGTGGAAAAGCGTCTGGGCAAATGCCCGAACCCGGATCCGTTGGGCGTGCCGGACATTCTGCTGATGGTCTCCGACGCCGTTGTGGTGTTCGACAACCTCGCCGGCAAGATGCACGCGATCGTGCTGGCCGACCCTGCGCAGGCCGATGCCTTCGAGCAAGGTCAGGCGCGTTTACAGGGTTTGCTCGAGCAACTGCGCCAGCCGATCACCCCGCGTCGTGGGCTGGACTTCAGCAAGCAGCAGTCTGCCGATCCGGTGTTCCGCTCCAGTTTCACCCAGGACGATTACGAAAAAGCCGTCGACACCATCAAGGAGTACATCCTTGCCGGTGACTGCATGCAGGTCGTGCCGTCGCAGCGCATGTCGATCGACTTCAAGGCGGCGCCGATCGATTTGTACCGCGCATTGCGTTGCTTCAACCCGACGCCGTACATGTACTTCTTCAACTTCGGCGACTTCCATGTCGTCGGCAGTTCGCCGGAAGTGCTGGTGCGGGTCGAAGACAACCTGATCACCGTGCGCCCGATTGCCGGTACGCGTGCGCGGGGTGCGACCGAAGAGGCGGATCTGGCGCTGGAAGAAGACCTGCTGTCGGACGACAAAGAGATCGCCGAGCACCTGATGCTGATTGACCTCGGTCGCAACGATACCGGTCGCGTCTCGGAAATCGGTTCAGTGAAACTCACCGAGAAAATGGTTATCGAGCGCTATTCCAACGTGATGCACATCGTGTCCAACGTCACCGGCCAGTTGAAAGCCGGGCTGACAGCAATGGACGCCCTGCGGGCGATTCTGCCGGCGGGCACCTTGTCCGGCGCGCCGAAGATTCGTGCGATGGAAATCATCGATGAGCTGGAACCGGTCAAGCGTGGCGTGTATGGCGGGGCGGTCGGTTACTTCGCGTGGAACGGCAACATGGACACCGCGATTGCCATTCGTACCGCAGTGATCAAGAACGGCGAACTGCACGTGCAGGCCGGCGGCGGCATCGTTGCCGACTCGGTGCCGGCGCTGGAATGGGAAGAAACCCTGAACAAGCGCCGCGCGATGTTCCGCGCTGTGGCCCTGGCCGAGCAAACCCCGGAAAGCTGAGCCGACACAAAACCCTGTGGGAGCGAGCCTGCTCGCTCCCTCAGTGGGCTTTGTGTTCGGCAATAAAAAAGCGGCGCCCGAGAGTGCGCCGCTTTTTTGTGCCGGCGATTTAGAAATCCAGCACCACCCCGACGTTAACCCCTTGCTGGGTGAAGTCATCATCCTTGCGCAAGGTGTACCCACCACGCAGCGCCAGATCTGCCGTGAGTTTGTGGCTGACGCCCAGGCTCAAGCGGTTCAAGTGACTTTGCGGTGTATAGCCTTCAAGAGTGAAGTCGTTGGCCGGCAGGGTGTTGAGCGCGATGTTGACCTTCTGCACGTCATCTTCGTACTCACGTTCGTGGGCGTATTCGCCGAACACCTGGGTTTGCGGTGTGATGTTGTACTTGCCCTGAATACCGACGCCCAAACGCTTCGAATCGCGGGTCTGGTCATCGAAGGTCAGCGCGGTGGCGCGATTGCTCTTTTCCGAGTAGCCGTCAACATCGACACTGGCGTAATCAGCGCTGACGAACGGCGACAGGTGCCATTCGCTACCCGGCTGGGCAATGTCGTAACCGATTCGGGTACTGAACGCCCAGAGGCTGCCGTCAGTGTCGCCTTTTTCTGCACCTTCGCTGGCGCCGAGATCGAACTTGCGCTTGAGGTTGTCGTAGTCTAGTTTGCCGCCAGTCAACGCTGCGTCAGCCCACCAACGATTCTGCTGGTACTGGGCAAATGCCGTGGCCATGTAGCTATTGAGTTTGTAGTCCGAATCGTTATGCCCGGCCTCGAGGTTCTGCCGGTAGAAACCGGCCGCTACCCCCACACGCCAAGCTTCATTGAGACGATAGCTGCCACCCACGTTGAGGTTGTAACCGCTGCCGTCAGCGCTGGCGCCGCTGCTTTGGCTGTCGACATCCAGATGCTGGCCGCCGGCGGAAACAATTGCGCGCCATTGGCCGACCGCCTGCCAGTTTTCCCAATCGGCCTGCCATTGGCTGCGCAGTTCATCCTGATGCGCGCGAACCGTGGCGTGGGCCATTTCCGGCAGCAGTGTCAGTTCCCACGGCGCGGCGAGAAGGGAGTAGGCGTAGTCGGAGATCAGTTTCTGCCCGGCTTCGGTCGGGTGCACGCCGTCGTTGTAGATCAGCTTGCTCGGATCCGGTGTCGCGCTATTAATGCCGTAACGGGCGTTTTCCGTGCAACCGCTGCCGCTGAAGCAGGTGGCCGTCAGGTTCTGGTCGGTGGCCAGACCAAAGCGGCCCGGATCGGCAAACGCCTCGGACAGCAGAACCGGAATGTTCAGCGGAATGATCTCGGCGTTGATGCCTTGTAAGCGCGTGACGAGTTGGCTGTTGAACTGGCTGGCGAGCTGACTGCTTAAAGCCTGCAACGGCGTGCCGTTGATGGCCGGAGTCAGGCCGACGTCAGGCAACAACCAGACCATGACGTATTTGGCACCGGCGGTTTGCAGGGTTTGCACGCTGTCGGCCAGTCGGTCTGCGGCTGCATTGGCTTGGGGCAGGCTGAGAATCCGACCCTGGAGGAAGTCATTGCCGCCGCCGGAGATGTAATACAGCGCATTCGGATCGGCGCGGAAGCCGTTCGAGGGCAAGTAACCGGCGCGCGTGCGTTCGCCCGTGGCCGATTGAGTGGTGATCGAGTCGAGGATCTGGTCGGTGCGATAACCGCCGACTGCCCAGTTGTTGCCGTCGGGCTGGCCATTGTCGGCGCGCACTGCCGAGCTGGAAGAGGCCGTCTGGTCCGGCGTGAAGCCGAGGCGGCCGCCAAGTAGTTGCGTGGAGTTCAGCGAGCGCAGTTCACCGCTGCCATCCAGATAAACCGGGCCGGTACGGTTGGTGTAGCGCTGAGTGGCGCCGGCCGGGCCGCCGGTGTCGGTAAAGGTCCCGGCATCGTTGAGGCTGTCACCAAAGACAATGAAGCTCGAATAAGGATTGGGTGCGGCATTCGCCTGGGCGCAGGCCAGTGCGAGCAAGCAGCCGGCCAGCGGTACAAACAACGTCTGTTTGATCATGAGCAAGTCCGTTTATTTATTGTTGTAGGTGAGCGAAACGACAGTACCAAAAACTTCCGGCCTTTTGCTATCGGTCGCGAACTCTCCTCTGGATTTCTCCGCCACAGGCCCCGCCATATTGCACGCTCTGCCCAGCTAAGTTACTGTGCTGGAACGTATGAACGAGACCTCCCCCGTGTTGATCACCAGCAAACTTCTGGATCAAGTCATCAAGGCACACGCCCGTTGGCGTTGGCGCGCCTGAATCTTTTCTGCCGGCCTGGCCGGATCTGTATCGCTTTGCCTTCCTTGCCCGTTTGAAATGCCGCTTTGCCGACGCGACTTGTGCGTCCGACATCGTGCAGCGCCCTGCGGGCAAGTCATCTGAAGGCTGTCTTCAAGTCAGAATTCAAGAGGTTCGAAACGCC
Organism: Pseudomonas baetica; assembly: GCF_002813455.1. Taxonomy (NCBI): domain Bacteria; kingdom Pseudomonadati; phylum Pseudomonadota; class Gammaproteobacteria; order Pseudomonadales; family Pseudomonadaceae; genus Pseudomonas; species Pseudomonas baetica. The sequence continues at coordinate 4,131,573 of NZ_PHHE01000001.1, forward strand.
ATGTTGCTGATGATCGACAACTACGACTCCTTTACTTACAACGTTGTGCAATACCTCGGCGAACTGGGTGCTGAAGTCAAAGTCGTGCGCAACGACGAACTGACCATTGCTGAAATCGAAGCGCTTAAGCCCGAGCGCATCGTGGTGTCCCCAGGCCCTTGCACGCCCACCGAGGCCGGCATCTCCATCGACGCCATCAAGCATTTCGCTGGCAAGCTGCCAATCCTCGGTGTCTGCCTTGGTCACCAGTCCATCGGCCAAGCCTTTGGTGGTGATGTGGTGCGTGCCCGCCAAGTGATGCACGGTAAGACTAGTCCGGTATTCCACGAGGACAAGGGCGTTTTCGCCGGCCTCAACCGTCCGCTGACCGTCACCCGCTACCACTCGCTGATCGTCAAGCACGAGACGTTGCCCGATTGCCTGGAGCTGACCGCGTGGACGCAACACGATGACGGCAGCGTCGACGAAATCATGGGCCTGCGTCACAAGACCCTGAACATTGAGGGCGTACAGTTCCACCCCGAGTCGATCCTGACCGAACAGGGCCATGAACTGTTTGCCAACTTCCTCAAACAAACCGGCGGCACGCGCTAAGGACTTCCCATGAATATCAAGACAGCCCTGAGCCGTATCGTCGATCACCTCGACCTCAGCACCGATGAAATGCGCGATGTGATGCGCGAAATCATGACCGGCCAATGCACCGACGCGCAGATCGGCGCGTTCATGATGGCCATGCGCATGAAGAGTGAGAGCATCGACGAGATCGTCGGCGCCGTATCGGTGATGCGTGAGCTGGCCGATCAGGTCGAACTCAAGACCCTCGACGGTGTGGTCGATGTGGTGGGCACCGGCGGTGACGGTGCCAACATTTTCAACGTATCGACCGCTTCTTCTTTTGTTGTGGCGGCGGCGGGTTGCACCGTGGCCAAGCACGGCAACCGTGCGGTATCGGGCAAGAGCGGCAGTGCCGACTTGCTGGAAGTCGCCGGTATCTATCTCAACCTGACCCCGGTTCAGGTCGCCCGTTGTATCGACAACGTCGGCATCGGTTTCATGTTCGCCCAGACCCATCACAAAGCCATGAAGTACGCTGCCGGCCCGCGCCGCGATCTCGGCCTGCGTACGCTGTTCAACATGCTCGGCCCGCTTACGAATCCGGCCGGGGTTAAACATCAGGTCGTGGGTGTGTTCAACCCTGCACTTTGCCGTCCGTTGGCTGAAGTCTTGCAGCGTCTGGGCAGCAAGCATGTGCTGGTGGTGCATTCGAAGGATGGCCTGGACGAATTCAGTCTGGCTGCGCCGACTTTTGTCGCTGAGCTGAAAAACAACGAGATCACCGAATATTGGGTCGAGCCGGAAGATCTGGGCATGAAGAGCCAGAGCCTGCACGGTCTGTCAGTCGACGGCCCGGAAGCCTCGCTCGCGCTGATCCGCGATGCACTGGGCAAGCGCAAAACCGAAAACGGTCAAAAAGCTGCTGAAATGATTGTGCTCAACGCCGGTGCAGCGCTGTACGCCGCCGACGTCGCCAGCAGTTTGAAACAGGGCGTAGAGCTTGCGCACGACGCTCTGCACACCGGCCTCGCTCGGGAAAAACTCGAGGAGCTGGGTGCCTTTACCGCGGTATTCAGAGTGGAGAATGAAGGATGAGTGTACCGACGGTTCTGGAAAACATTCTGGCCCGCAAGGTTCAGGAAGTCGCCGAGCGTAGCGCTCGTGTGAGCCTGAGCGAGCTGGAAAGTCTGGCCAAGGCGGCCGATGCACCCCGTGGATTTGCCCAGGCATTGCTGGCGCAGGCGAAGAAGAAACAACCGGCGGTGATTGCCGAAATCAAAAAGGCATCGCCGAGCAAAGGCGTGATTCGCGAGGACTTCGTTCCCGCCGACATCGCCAAAAGCTACGAGAAGGGCGGGGCGACCTGTCTGTCGGTGCTGACCGATATCGACTACTTCCAGGGCGCCGATGCCTATCTGCAGCAGGCTCGTGCCGCGTGCAAACTACCGGTGATCCGCAAGGACTTCATGATCGACCCGTACCAGATCGTTGAAGCCCGTGCGCTGGGCGCCGATTGCGTGTTGTTGATCGTCTCCGCGCTGGACGACGTGAAAATGGCCGAGTTGGCTTCCGTGGCCAAAAGCGTCGGTCTCGACGTGCTGGTTGAAGTGCATGACGGCGATGAGCTGGAGCGCGCGTTGAAAACCCTCGACACGCCACTGGTCGGGATCAACAACCGTAACCTGCACACCTTCGACGTCAGCCTGGAAACCACCCTAGACCTGCTGCCGCGCATCCCGCGCGATCGTCTGGTGATTACCGAGAGCGGTATCCTCAACCGTGCCGATGTCGAGCTGATGGAAATCAGCGACGTTTATGCGTTCCTCGTCGGTGAGGCGTTCATGCGTGCGGAAAGCCCGGGCACCGAATTACAACGCCTGTTTTTCCCTGAGCGTGGCACTGCGGTAAGCGGTTCGACACTCGACTGAGTTCCCTCAGACCGAGTCGACCTCTTCGCGAGCAAGCCCGCTCCCACATTTGGATTGCATTTCACCTGTGGGAGCGGGCTTGCTCGCGAAGAGGGATTCAATTTCCCCGAAGATTTTTGATCTGCCGGAGTTCTTAATGTCGCTGCCTACCTCCCTCACCATCGAAGCCGGCCTGCAAGCCGAACAGGACTTGCTCGCCTCGATCTGCGCCGGTGACGCGGAATTCGGCCTGCTTTTCTGGCAACCCAGCGACCGCGCTCTGGTCATGCCCCGGCGCCTCAACCGTCTCCCCGGTTTCGAGCACGCCTGCGAAGTCTCCGCCGCCGCCGGCTGGCCAGTTCTGCTGCGCGAAACCGGCGGCGAACCGGTCCCGCAATCGGCCGCGACCATCAATATCGCACTGGTTTACGCACCGCCTCGCAGCGAAGGCGATCTCAACCGCATCGAAACCGGCTACCGCCGTCTGTGCGATCCGATCTGCCAATTGCTGGATGAGTTGGGCGGCATGTCGTCCCTGGGCGAAATCGACGGGGCGTTTTGCGACGGTCGCTTCAACGTCAATCTCGACGGCCGCAAGATGGTCGGCACCGCCCAGCGCTGGCGCCAGAGTCAGGGCGGACAGCGTCCGGTAGGGCTGGTACACGGTGCGATGCTGGTGGATAACGAGCGCGAATCGATGGTGGCGGCAGTCAATCGCTTCAACGCAGCCTGTGGTCTGGAGCAGCGGGTCCGCGCGCAAAGCCACATTGCCCTGCATGAAAAATTCAACGCGCCGCAGGCTTTGGCGCGTCTCGATGAGTTGTTTCGTTTAATGCTGGCGCAGATGTACAGCGTTTAAGCGTTCGCGTTTAACGAGTGCCGAAGACCACCATGGTCTTGCCCTTCACATTGACCAGGTTGCGTTCCTCAAGATCCTTGAGCACGCGACCGACCATCTCCCGCGAACAGCCGACAATCCGCCCGATTTCCTGACGGGTCACCTTGATCTGCATACCGTCCGGATGGGTCATTGCGTCCGGCTGTTTGCACAGTTCCAGCAGGCATCGGGCCACGCGACCGGTGACGTCGAAGAACGCCAGATCGCCGACCTTGCGCGTGGTATTGCGCAGGCGCTGTGCGATTTGTCCGCTGAGCACGTAAAGAATGTCTGGATCCTGCTGCGACAACTCGCGGAATTTCGCATAGCTGATTTCCGCGGTTTCACATTCGACCTTGGCCCGCACCCAGGCGCTGCGCTGCTGCTCCTGGCCTGCCTGTTCGAACAGGCCCAGTTCGCCGAAGAAATCCCCGGCGTTGAGGTACGCGATGATCATCTCGCGGCCGTCGTCATCCTCAATCAGGATCGTTACGGAGCCCTTGATAATGAAGTACAGCGTGTCCGAACGGTCGCCTGCGCAAATGATGTTGCTCTTGGCCGCATGACGGCGGCGCTGACAGTGCATCAACAGCTTGTCGACGTTCTTGATTTTGGGTGTGGGGGTAATAGCAACCATGGTTGTATCCCGAAAAGACTGCACGGTGATGTTTGATTTTTTTATGAGGCGCTGAAGGCGGTCGCTACACGGCTGGCGGCATGGGCGCCAGCGAATTGGCGCCAGCTTACCAGACACTTCGTCGCAAACTCGAGAAATTACCTACGCAGTTGGAGCATCCGTCCTAGGAACGCCGCGCGCTGTCAGAGCAAAACCCTGTGCTAAGCTGGCGACCCTTTTTTTACAGTGGAGTCTGGGCGATGAAGGCACGCATCCAATGGGCTGGCGAAGCCATGTTCCTCGGCGAATCCGGTAGTGGCCATGTCGTGGTCATGGACGGTCCGCCGGACGCCGGTGGTCGTAATCTGGGCGTTCGTCCGATGGAAATGCTCCTGCTGGGCGTCGGCGGTTGCAGCAACTTCGACGTGGTCAGCATTCTGAAGAAGTCCCGTCAGGCCGTTGAAAGCTGTGAAGCCTTCCTCGAAGCCGAACGCGCGACCGAAGATCCAAAGGTGTTCACCAAGATCCACATGCACTTCGTGGTCAAGGGCCGTGGATTGAAAGAAGCCCAGGTCAAACGCGCCATCGAACTGTCCGCCGAAAAATATTGCTCCGCCTCGATCATGCTCGGTGCCGCTGGCGTGGCCATCACTCACGACTACGAAATCGTCGAACTCGGTTGAAGCGACATTCAACTATCATAAAAGCAGTGCAGACTCTGGCGATCCCACGCTGACGTCTGCATAATGCGCCACTTTTTTCAGGGCAGTGATCGGTCAGCCGACGGGTCATCCGCCTGAACAGATAACCAAAATCGCCATCGCGAAGAGGTGTTAACCGTCCTACGCAGGTGCGTTGTTCGCACTTGACGGGCATGCTTGATCACGCGGCCGTGCCGCATACATAGAGAGTTTTTAACGGTGAAAAGCAAACTCAAGCTCCACGGGTTCAATAACCTGACAAAGACCTTGAGCTTCAACATCTATGACATCTGCTACGCGGAGACCCCGCAAGACCAGCAGGCGTACGTCGAGTACATCAATCAAGAGTACAACGCCGAACGCCTGACGCAGATCCTCACGGAAGTTGTCGAAATCATTGGTGCCAACATTCTGAACATTGCGAGTCAGAACTATGAGCCTCAGGGTGCCAGCGTCACGATTCTGATCTCGGAAGAGCCGGTGACTCCGACCGAAAGCCAGATTGAAGAATCGCCTGGCCCATTGCCCGAAATTATCCTGGCCCACCTCGACAAGAGCCATATCACGGTGCATACCTACCCGGAAATCCATCCGGATGCGGGTATTGCGACTTTCCGTGTGGACATCGACGTGTCGACCTGTGGTGTCATTTCACCGCTTAAAGCGCTCAATTTCCTCATTCACCAGTTCGATTCGGACATCGTGACCGTGGATTACCGTGTGCGCGGCTTCACCCGTGACGTTGAAGGCAACAAGCACTTCATCGACCACGAGATCAACTCGATCCAGAACTACCTTTCCGAAGACACTCGCGACGCGTACCAGATGACCGACGTGAACGTGTACCAGGAAAACCTGTTCCACACCAAAATGCTGCTGAAGAACTTCGAACTGGATAACTATCTGTTCGGCGACGCCACCAGCAATCTGTCCCCTGAGCAACGCGCTCAAGTGACTGATCGTGTGAAACACGAGATGCTGGAAATCTTCTACGCGCGCAACATGCCGACCTAAGATTCCCGGGCACAAAAAAAGGCGACTGTCTCAGGACAGTCGCCTTTTTTATTGTTGAAACAAAGACCCCTGTGGGAGCTGGCTTGCCAGCGATGGGGCCCTGTCCGGCAATACACTTCTCAAATCCGATAAGTACTCTTGGTCATTACCTTCGCCAAAAGACTCATCCCGAACTTCACCGGCGCCGGAAACCGGAAACCGCCAGCATCCAGCGCACTTTCTGCATGGTGCTCTTCATCTATACGCATCTGCTCCAGAATCGCCCGGGACTTCTCATCCTCGGCAGGCAGTTGTTCAAGATGCTCGTTCAAGTGTTTGCACACCTGATGCTCTGTTGCCGCGACAAACCCGAGGCTGACCTTGTCGCTGATCAGCCCGGCCACCGCACCAATACCGAAGGACATGCCGTAGAACAGCGGATTGAGCACGCTGGTGTGGCTGCCCAACTGGTGAATGCGTTGTTCGCACCAGACCAGATGATCGATCTCTTCTTCGGCCGCGTGCTCCATGGCTTCGCGCACTTGCGGCAGCTTGGCGGTCAAGGCCTGCCCCTGATACAGCGCCTGGGCGCAGACTTCGCCGGTATGGTTGATGCGCATCAGGCCGGCGACGTGGCGGGTGTCTTCGTCGCTCATCTGCGTTTCCGGTTGCAGAATCGCTGGTGACGGACGGTACGGCTGGCCGCTGAAGGGCAGCAAGGTACGCATCGCGGCATCGGCTTGCAGCAGAAGCCGGTCAATCGGCGAGTAGTGACGTTGGGTAGTCATGCTGACCTCCGGGAAGAATCTCGGCGGCCAGTTTAACCGAATCGGCCGGGGAGCGTTTGCGCTGGGTCATTTGCCATGCAGGGGCACGGTTTGCTTTTTGTGGGAGCGGGCTTGCTCGCGAAGGCGGAGTATCTGGCACTGATACTTTGAATGTGCCGATGTCTTCGCGAGCAAGCCCGCTCCCACAGGGTAGGATCCCCTGGATCAGCCCGGCGGCCAGTTCATCTGGCGTTGGCCGAGCACGTGCATATGAATGTGATAGACGGTCTGCCCACCTTTCTCATTGCAGTTCATTACCACGCGGAAGCCTTCTTCACAGCCCAGTTCCAGGGCCAGTCGCTGCGCAGTAAACAAAATATGCCCGGCCAGCGCCTTGTCGTCTTCTGTCAGGTCATTGAGGGTACGCACCGGTTTTTTCGGGATGACCAGAAAATGCACCGGTGCCTGGGGGGCGATATCGTGGAACGCCAGAACCTGGTCGTCCTCGTAGATGATCTTGGCCGGTATTTCCCGGTTGATGATCTTGGTGAACAGAGTATCCACTGCTGTTTTCTCCGTTGTGTGGGCTGGCCTGAGTGTACTCATGGGGAATGAACCCGCCCAGTGTTTTGCCGTAGGACAGTTCAGCGCGGGCAGTAAGCCTTGTTGACCATGCCGACGATGGTGCGGTTAAGCCAGCGTGAACCCAGTCGCGGCAGAAATGCGAACCAGCGATTGCGCCGTCCCGGAATGATGATTGCGCGGTTCTTGTCGAGCGCGCGCACGGTGTACAGCGCGACCTCTTCTGGGCTCATCAGCAATTTGCTGTCTTTGAGTTTGTCGCTATTCAGCTGCGCGGTGCGGAAAAATGCCGTGCGGGTAGGGCCAGGGCAAAGCACCGAAACCTTCACCGCACTTTGCTTGAGCTCAACCCGCAAGGCTTCGGAGAAATGCAGCACGTAGGCCTTGCTGGCGTAATAGGTGCTCATCCACGGTCCGGGATTGAACGCTGCCACCGAGGCGACGTTGAGAATCTGCCCGCCACCCTGCAACGCCATGCTGTTGCCGATCGCATGGCACAAACGGGTTAGGGCAAGAATATTCACCTCGATCAGGTCCTGCTCGGTCATCCAGTCCTGGGCCAGGAACGGGCCGCAGGTACCGATGCCGGCGCAGTTCACCAACAGATCAATCTGCCGGTCACCTTCTTCCAGCTCCAGCAAAAAGCCGGACAGGCGCAGCGGCTCGCCGAGATCGCAGGCGCGGAACAGCACCTCGACGCCGAAGCGCTGGGTCAGTTCGATCGCAATACTTTCCAGCTGATCACGCTGTCGTGCCACCAGAATCAGGCTGCGGCCGCGCCGGGCCAGCGCTTCGGCCATGGCCAGGCCGATGCCGCTGGAGGCGCCAGTGATCAGAGCGTAACGGGTCATGCATTTCTCCATCGCAACAGCTCCGCGCCAGCGACGCGGGTGTCACGGCGGGGAGCGCTGTTCATTCTTTCGCAGAGTCTACAGGGGCCTGCACCGCTTCGGCTGCCTCGTCGGCGGAATTCGCTGCCGGTTCGACCTCGACGTCGATTTCATCGGTGGTCACCGAGCCACTGTCGTAGCTGCTTTCGAGGCTGGTTTCGTATTCCTGCTGGATGGCTGAGATGCCGCCGAGCATTCCACCTACGATAAACAACCCGATGAACACGATCCACAGCGAGCACAGCACCTTGACTGCTGTGCTGTTGGGCGGAGGGGGCGGCCCGTAGCGATTGGCACCGGTATTGCCCGGCACAATCATGATCACAAAAGGAAAGATGCTGCCCACCAAGGGGACAAGGTTCAGCAACCAGAGCCAGCCCGACCAGCCGATATCGTGCAGGCGTTGAACCGTGAACAAAATGCTGATGATGACCAGCACCAGGCCCAGGAAAGCCGCGATGAGGCCGCCAATGATCAGGCCGCTGGTGGACTCGGTACTGACAAGCCCCACGGCAATCAGCGCAAATATGCTGAGAATCGGCAGGCTCACCAACGTCACGACCATCGTCCAGGCGAGAAAGCGCAGACGTCCAATCCGGCCATCGACGCTGAACGGTTTGAGCGTGGCGAATGCCGGAAGGTTTTCACCAACGCTGGCGCGGGGTGGCGCATACGGTGAGTTCGGTTCCGCGTAGACGGGAGTGGGAGCAGGAGCGTGCTCGTGGACGTCTGACAGATTCAGTTCGATGGCCGTTTCAGATTCGATGCGTGCATCGACCCCGGTTTTGCTCAGTGCCTGCAGATAGGCTAGCGCATCGCCATGGGACAGATCGCGTTTGAGTGCCACGGTACGGCCATTGAACAGGCGTTCGATGGCGGCAACATCGCTTTTGAACAGATCCGCCAGATTGAGCTTGGCGGTGGTGATATCGACACCGGGCTGTAGAGCACCGTCGAAAACGATCTTGTAACGGGGTTCGCTCATGGCCGAGGCATCCTTGTCGCGAAGAGAATGAAAGGTCGTTAGTTTAAGGCCAGTCCACCAGCGACGGGCCTGATTTTTTACCGTGGCCAGCGCTTTGTCAGCTGTGCTGCGCGTTCCTGGGCCTGACGATATTCAGCGTCCAGACGCGTGATCAACTGATCCACGCCTGGCAGATCGTCGATCTGTCCCACGCCTTGGCCGGCCGACCACACGGTCTTCCAGGCTTTGGCTTCGTCGCTGATCGGTTTGAGCTTGTCACCGAAATTCACTTCGCCTTTGCCTTGCAGCGCGGCCATGTCGAAACCCGCTGCCTCCAGGCTTTGACGCATGAAACTTGCCGGAACACCCGACACTGCTGGAGTGTGGATGATGTCTGCTGCTTTGGCTGTCAGCAGCATCTCCTTGTAGGCGTCAGGTGCATGACTTTCAGTGGTGCCGATAAATCGTGTGCCGAAGTAGGCCAAATCCGCGCCGAGCATTTGTGCGGCGAGAATCTCATGGCCGTGGTTAAGACATCCCGCAAGCAGCAGGGTTTTATCGAAGAACTCGCGGATCTCGGCGATCAGCGCAAACGGGCTCCAGGTACCGGCATGGCCACCGGCGCCGGCTGCGACCGCAATCAGACCGTCGACACCGGCCTCAGCGGCTTTTTCCGCGTGGCGGCGTGTGGTCACGTCGTGGAAGACCAGGCCGCCATAGCTGTGCACCGCGTCGACCAATTCCTTCACCGCGCCGAGGCTGGTGATGACGATCGGCACCTTGTGCTCCACGCAAATGGCCAGATCCGCCTGCAGGCGCGGATTACTGTTGTGCACGATCAGGTTCACCGCATAAGGCGCGGGGTTGTCCAGTGTCGCCAGTCCCGCTTCGATCTCTTCCAGCCAGCCTTTGAACCCGCTACTTTCGCGCTGGTTCAGCGCTGGAAAACTGCCGACTACGCCATTACGGCAACAAGCCAGCACCAATTGCGGATTGGAGATGAGGAACATCGGCGCTGCCACAACCGGCAATCGCAGACGTTGTTCGAGCAGAGCGGGCAGCGACATTGGAGGTACCCCGAAGTGTTGTGTTTGTTGAAGTTAGAACGGTTTGACCACGACCAGAATTACGATAGCCAGCAATATCAGAACCGGCACTTCATTGAACCAGCGATAAAAGACATGGCTGCGGGTGTTCTCGCCACGGGCGAAACGTTTTACCTGCGCGCCGCACATATGGTGGTAGCCGATCAGCAAGACGACGAGGGTCAATTTGGCGTGAATCCAGCCGCCCATGCTGAAGAGGCTCGGGTTGAGATAGATCAGCCAGCCACCGAAGATCAGCGTGGCGATCATCGCCGGGCCCATGATGCCGCGATACAGCTTGCGCTCCATGACGCTGAAGCGTTCTTTGCTGACCGTATCTTCACTTTGTGCGTGATAAACGAACAGTCTTGGCAGATAGAACAGGCCGGCAAACCAGCAGACGACGCTGACGATGTGAAACGCTTTGATCCATAGATAGAGCATTTTAGTTATTCCCAGGTTCACGGTAGTCGGGATAGTAGAGGCTTGAGCGTCCGCACGTCACCTTGACGGTTGTCGCAGGGCCGCGCGGCCCCTATTATCGACGGCTTTCCAGTGGGTTCGTTGAGGGCAGGTTTATGGTCAAGGTCGGTATCGTCGGCGGCACGGGTTACACCGGTGTCGAACTGCTGCGTCTTTTGGCACAGCATCCGCAGGCAGAGGTGGTAGTCATCACTTCCCGATCCGAGGCCGGTCTGGCCGTGGCTGACATGTACCCTAACCTGCGCGGTCACTACGACGGCCTGGCTTTCAGCGTGCCGGACATCAAGACGCTCGGTGCTTGCGACGTAGTGTTCTTCGCCACGCCGCACGGTGTGGCTCACGCTCTGGCGGGTGAATTGCTGGCGGCGGGCACCAAGGTCATCGATCTGTCCGCGGACTTCCGTCTGCAAGACGCCGAGGAGTGGGCCAAGTGGTACGGTCAGCCACACGGTGCGCCTGAGTTGCTGGACGAAGCGGTCTATGGCCTGCCGGAAGTCAATCGCGAGCAAATCAAGAAAGCTCGCCTGATCGCGGTGCCGGGTTGCTATCCGACGGCTACGCAACTGGGTTTCCTGCCGCTGCTTGAGGCGGGTCTGGCCGATGCCTCGCGTCTGATCGCCGACTGCAAATCCGGTGTCAGCGGTGCCGGTCGTGGTGCGGCTGTAGGCTCGCTGTACTCGGAGACGTCGGAAAGCATGAAAGCTTATGCGGTGAAAGGTCACCGTCATCTGCCGGAAATTCGCCAAGGCTTGCGCCGCGCGGCGGGGGGAAAGGATGTTGGTCTGACTTTCGTCCCGCATCTGACCCCGATGATTCGTGGCATTCATTCCACGCTCTACGCCAATGTGGTTGATCGCTCGGTCGATCTGCAGGCGCTGTTCGAAAAGCGTTATGCCAACGAACCGTTCGTCGATGTAATGCCGGCCGGCAGCCATCCGGAAACTCGTAGTGTGCGGGGTGCCAACGTTTGCCGTATCGCGGTTCACCGTCCGCAGGATGGCGATCTGGTGGTGGTGTTGTCGGTGATCGACAATCTGGTCAAAGGCGCGTCGGGTCAGGCGGTGCAGAACATGAACATCCTGTTTGGGCTGGATGAACGTTTTGGTCTGTCCCACGCCGGCATGCTGCCGTAACACTTTATCCGGCACAGCAAAAAGGCCCGTTGAACGGGCCTTTTTGCATTCAGAACCGGTGATCGGGTTTATTGATATACCGTAACAATAGTTGACCGATTTTCTCGGACAAGCGGATAATGCGCGTCATCACGCATTATGGCGGCGTAACGCCGGGAGATAGTCAGCATGAGCGTCGAATCCTTCACCCCCACGGCTTTGCAATTCACCCACGGTGCCGCGCACAAGGTGAAGAGCCTGGTCGATGAAGAGGGGAATGATCGCTTGAAGCTGCGCGTATTCGTTACGGGCGGCGGTTGTTCAGGGTTTCAGTACGGTTTCACCTTCGATGAAGATGTGGCCGAGGACGACACCATCGTCGAGCGCGAAGGCGTGAGCCTGGTGGTTGATCCGATGAGCTTTCAGTACCTCGCGGGTGCCGAAGTGGACTACCAGGAAGGTCTGGAAGGTTCGCGTTTCGTGATCAAGAACCCGAACGCCACCACGACCTGTGGTTGCGGGTCTTCGTTCTCGATCTGATCGCATTTCGCTGCATACAATAAAACGCCGCAGAGCCTTGGGTTCTGCGGCGTTTTTTTGTTGTCGGCGTTTTTGTTTAGTTGGGGTAAATGGCGCCGAGCACGCGCAGGCCTCTGGCGCCAGTGACACTCGGCCGGTTGGCGGCGATACCTTCGAGGCAGCAATGGGCCAGCCAGGCGAACGCCATGGCTTCAACCCAGTCCGGATCAACACCATGGGTGGCGGTGCTGGCAACCTTCGCGTCCGGCAGCAGATCGGCCAGCCGCTTCATCAGCGTGGCGTTGTGCGCACCGCCACCACAGACCAGCAGCTCTTGAGTGTCCGATTGAGCACTTTGCAGCGACTCGACAATGGTCAGCGCTGTCAGCTCCAGCAGCGTGGCCTGTACGTTTTCAGCGGGGAAGGCTGGCAGGCGTGAGAGGTGTTGCTCCAGCCAAGGCAGGTTGAAGACTTCTCGACCGGTACTTTTCGGGCCTTTGGTCACGAAGAACGGATCGCTGAGCAATGCCTTCAGCAGGGATGGCTCCACAGTCCCGGTTGCTGCCCATTGGCCGTCACGATCGTAGTTTTCGCCGCGTTGTCGGTGAATCCAGGCATCCATCAGCACATTCCCCGGCCCGCAGTCGAAACCGGCTACAGGCTTTGTCGTCTCTATCAGACTGAGATTGCTGAAACCGCCGACATTCAAGACCGCCTGGTTACCGCTACGCTCTTCGAACAAAGCCTCATGGAAGGCGGGCACCAGAGGGGCGCCTTGACCGCCAGCAGCGACATCGCGGCTGCGGAAGTCGCTCACCACTGTTATCCCCGTCAGCTCGGTCAGCAGGGCAGGGTTGCCAATCTGTACGGTGAAACCGCGAGCGGGTTCATGGCGAATGGTCTGACCGTGGCTGCCGATCGCGTGAATGGCTTCAGGTTTGAGGTTTTGCTGATTGAGGAGGGTGTGAATGCCCTGTGCGGCAAGCTTCACCCAGTTCTGCTGGGCAATCGCCGAGCGGGCGATCTCGTCAGGGCCGCTGGCGCACAAGCCAAGCAGCTCGGCGCGCAGGGAATCAGGCATGGGAATGTAGTGCGTGGCGATCAGGTTGATCGCCGAGTTCTGTTCGATCAGGGCGATGTCCAGACCGTCGAGGCTGGTTCCGGACATCACACCGATATACAGGGCCATGGCTTAGCGCTTGCTCGAGGCCAGCATGGTGGCCTTCTCTTGATCCATGCGCGCCATCAAAGGCTGGCTTTGAGCCAGGAAGCGGGCGCGTTCGGCCTTGGCAATCGGATCGGCCATTGGCAACTTCTGGCCCAGTGGATCAACGTGAACACCGTTGACCTGGAACTCATAGTGCAAGTGCGGGCCGGTGGACAGGCCTGTCGTGCCAATGTAACCGATTACTTGACCCTGCTTGACCGTGCCGCCGGTTTTCACACCTTTGGCGAAGCCTTGCATGTGGCCGTACAGCGTACGGTAAGTGTTGCCGTGTTGAATGATCACAGTATTGCCGTAACCGCCACGGCGCCCGGCCAACAGCACTTTACCGTCACCGGCAGCCTTGATCGGCGTACCGCGTGGGGCTGCATAATCGACGCCTTTGTGGGCGCGGATTTTGTTGAGGATCGGGTGTTTACGGCCCATGGAGAACTTCGAGCTGATGCGAGCGAAGTCCACCGGCGTACGGATGAACGCCTTGCGCATGCTATTGCCGTCGGCGGTGTAGTAGCTGCTGTTGCCCTGCTTGTTGGTGTAGCGCACTGCGGTGTAGGTTTTGCCGCGGTTGGTGAAGCGGGCGGACAATATCGGACCGTTACCGACGGCTCTACCGTTGACCACTTTCTGTTCGTAGATCACGTCAAATTCGTCACCCTGGCGGATGTCCTGCGCGAAGTCGACGTCGTAGCCGAATACGCTGGCCATATCCATGGTCAGGCTGTGCGAGAGGCCGGCACGCGCGGCGGATTGTGACAACGAGCTGTTGATCACACCGTGGACGTAGGCAGTGCGAACAGTAGGTTTTGCGGTAACCCGGTTGAAAGCGTAACCCTTGTCATTTTTGGTCAGGGTGATGGTTTCAACATCGCTGACCTTGCTGTGAAGGCTGGTTAGCTGGCCTTGCGGGTTCAGTTCGAATTCGAGCTTCTGGCCGTGCTTAAGCTGGCTGAACTGCTTGGCTTGCTTGTCGCTGGCCAGTACTTCATGCACGGCTGCGGATGGCAGGCCTACTTTCTCGAACAGGGTGGAGAGCGTATCGCCCCTGGAAACGACAACTTCGCGGTGGCCTGGAGCTTTTGGCTTTTCCGCGAGAGGCGCGGGCGCAGGGGCTGCTTCTGCGGTTTGCGGAGCGTTTTCTTCTGTGTTTTCGATTTGTGCAAACGGTGAGGCTACTGGGTCATTTGTGGCTTGAGCGGCGTCAGCAGCGTCTTGATCTTGTGTCAGTTGTTCAGCAGGACTTTCCAGTTCAAGGCTCAGGGTCGTCTTTTTGGCTTCAACATCACTGGAAGGAAATACCAGGAGCGCCAGGCTGAGAAGGGCGGCGATACCACTTGCGGCGAGCAGGTGGGTCTTCGGGTAAAGCGGTGGCGCTTTAGACGGTTCAGTGGTCATAAGTAATTTTGACTTTGAAAAGTGATGAATTGGAAAAGATGAATGACATGATGAAGATGAAATAACTGTATAAAATATAACCAAATCATCTCTGAAGCAAGTCTACAGACATCGCGTCTGTGGATTGGTGTCCGTGCGCCGGGCAAAACTTGTAATTGGTGCGCGATCTTGTATGGTTGGTTCCCTTTGAATCTGAGCCTTGCGGGTCTGTTATGAAGTCGGTTGAAGAGCAGCTAGCGCTGATTAAACGTGGTGCGGAAGAACTATTGGTCGAGTCCGAGCTGATCGAGAAGCTCAAGCGCGGCCAGCCGCTGCGTATCAAGGCTGGTTTCGATCCGACCGCTCCGGATCTGCACTTGGGTCACACCGTGCTTATTAATAAGCTGCGCCAGTTCCAGGAGCTGGGGCATCAGGTGATCTTCCTTGTAGGTGACTTCACCGGGATGATTGGTGATCCGAGCGGCAAGAGCGCCACTCGACCTCCACTGACTCGCGAGCAGGTGTTGGAAAACGCTGAGACTTACAAGACTCAGGTCTTCAAAATTCTCGACCCAGCGAAAACCGAAGTCGCCTTCAACTCGACCTGGATGGATCAGATGGGGCCGGCGGACTTCATTCGCCTGACTTCGCAATACACCGTTGCTCGCATGCTTGAGCGCGATGACTTCGACAAGCGTTACACGACCAATCAACCGATCGCTATTCACGAGTTCCTTTATCCGCTGGTTCAGGGTTACGACTCGGTTGCTTTGCGTGCGGACGTCGAGTTGGGCGGTACCGATCAGAAGTTCAACTTGCTGATGGGGCGTGAGCTGCAACGTGGTTATGGTCAAGAGGCGCAGTGCATTCTGACGATGCCGCTGCTCGAAGGTCTGGATGGCGTGAAGAAGATGTCCAAGTCGTTGGGCAACTATGTCGGTATTCAGGAAGCACCGGGCGTCATGTACAGCAAGCTGGTTTCGATTCCGGATGCGCTGATGTGGCGCTACTTCGAATTGCTCAGCTTCCGCTCCATGGATGAGATCAATGCTTTGCGTGTTGATGTGGAAGCTGGCGCCAATCCGCGTGACATCAAAATCAAGTTGGCGGAAGAGATTGTTGCGCGTTTCCATGGTGAGGAGGCTGCGGCCAATGCTCATCGTGCGGCGGGCAACCGCATGAAGGATGGTGAGCTGCCGGATGATCTGCCGGAGATCGAGTTGGCTTCTGCTGAGGATATGCCGATTGCAGCTGTCCTTAATAAAGCGGGCCTGGTGA